>JBFYZM010000119.1:0-18929 GCA_041309505.1 Candidatus Krumholzibacteriota bacterium | reverse complement strand
TTACTACGTGAAATATTCATAGACGGCAAATGCTGAGGCAGCACTTTTATTTATCTTGAAGCACACGACCTGTGTCCGGGCAGAATCAGTTGAAGTAGATACTGATAATTGGGGATTGTGTGGCGTTCGTCCAATCCGTACTGATGTACTGCTTAATTATGATACCCTGACGCCAGCTTTCGAACCTCACGGACACTACATTGTCGCGCACAGCGGCCCCAATCACCCGGAACATGAGGGAATTCTGATACGGTGTGCTCACTTCCAACGGGACATTTTTGAATGTCAATTCCGTAATGTCCGTGTGAGCGTATCCAACAGACCAATCGTATGAAGATGAATAATAGTGTTTTCCGGTAATTGTGAGCAGAGTTTTCCCATCGTCAGAAACCTCACCGTCAAATGTTATCGTGACTGTATCTGTCGGCGTTGTGTTGTTGTACGCGGAGTGAAAGGTGGTGCCGCTCCAGGTCAGGGGCGCAATGCTGTAATTGGTGCCAAATTGAAAATGCGCCTGTCGCGGAAATGTCCGCGCCTGGTGAGAGCCCGGTCGCAAAGCCTCCTATGGGTTCGGCGCGAAAGGTCCGCACCCTCGGGGCGCCGGTTGCGCCGGCGGAACTCCCGCCCTTTCTTATTTTGCAGGGTCCGCAACCCCGACAACCGCATTTGCATTCCCGACGGGAGACCGGGCGGAGAATCCCTTCGTCGCGGAGCACGACGGCGCGTCGAACGTGGGCTTCCGCTTCCCTTGCGCATTTCATTCACGGTATTCCTTTCCGATGTTGACACGGCGCCGCGATGGAGGGTATCCTTCCGGCAAGGACTAGCACCGGTGTTGCCGGCTCCCATCTAAAATGCCCGAGTAGAACGGACCCCGATGTTCTGCGACAGGAGGCTCGCATGAGACGGATTTCCCTTATCGTCCTCATTGGCGCGGCGATCTTGGCTTCAGCCGCGCTTTCCCAGACACAGATGCCATCCAAGCAACGCCCCCCCGTGAAGGCGCCTGGGAAGCAGGTCAAGAAACCATCCATACGGCCCTCGCCGCCCCCGGCCATCAGCAAAGATGCGGGTGCGGATGAAACCATCCTCGCCGAGTGGACCTTCGACAACGATCAGGGCGAGCCGGACCCCCAGGGCTGGACGACGCAGGATGTCACCGGCCAGGTCGGCAGCTTCTTCCACGTAGACGACTTCGCCGGCCTGAACGGCGGCAGCTTCGGACGCCTCCGGCCTCTCTCGGGCGCGCGTTCGCTGTGGTGCGGCATGCGCCCGACCGAGGACCCGGCGTTCTGCGGGTATGCGATGCTCCCCGGCTACGGAAATGACTGGTTGCAGCACTTCGAGTCGGTGGCGTTCTCGGCGGTCGGAGACGTCGTCGTGAGCTACCGGGTCCGCAGCGACACCGAACAGAACGAAGATCGCCTGTATTGCGACTACCTGTCGAAGACGGGCACTTGGCGGACAATCGAACGTACGAGCGGCGAAGGCTTGTATTCCGTGAATGAGACCATTCCGGAAGACAGCCTCAACGGAAGCGTCCGGCTCAGATTCACCTTCTCCTCCGACCACACACAGTCGGATGAGGACGGACTGCAGAACACCGACGGCGGCGCGATCATCGACGACCTCAGGATTCAGGATGAGAACGGCCTCGTCGACTTCCAGGATTTCGAAGGCGAGGAGGTGGGAGCCCTCGCCACGGCCGACGGCCACTGGCGCGCGTCCACGACTCAGTACGGCGACTGCGCCGCGCTCTTCGACGGCTCGACCATCCTGCAGGAGGATCCTCTAGGAACGAACGCAACGCACCTCTGGGGCTTCTTCAGCGGCTCGACGGCCGACTATGGCTGCGGAGGACACCCGGAGCAAAGGGCGGTGCCCTACGCCAAATGGATGCCGCTTGACGAGCACTATGACAGATCCTCGGTTCTCTATTTGCGCAACCGGATCGTCTCGCCGCCCATCCCCGCGCCCGGCGGTCTGCGTCTCGCCGAGAAGATCCTCTTCAAGTTCAAGATATACGGCGACCTCCAGGCGAGCGCTCGCGTGATGTACGATTGCGGCATTCGCTCCGGCTCGGGCGGATGCTGGGGACGGTGGGCCGACATCCACGAGGGCCTCGTCTTTTATGACCCCGACAAGAGCTGGCATCTGAGAGCATTCGAGATCGGCGACTACATCGCCGACGACGCCACGGAGTTTCAAGTGTGCCTCGAGGTCCGGGATATGTGCGATGAATTTGGCGCCTCGGACCCAGGAGACTGCCAGTGTCACAGCCATGGTCCGCTCTTCGACAGCATCTCCGTCGTGAAGACCACGCCCGCCGACGAATTCGTCGTCACGAATGCGAATCCCAGCGGCCCCGGATCGCTCAGACAGGCGATCCTCGACGCCAACGCAGCGAGCTCGACGAGCACGATCAGATTCGACATTCCGGGCGAGGGGCCGCACACGATCGACTGCGGCTCCGAGCCTCTTCCAACGGCGACCGCCCCCGTCGTGATCGATGGCACGTCGCAGCCGGGGTACGCCGGATCGCCGATCATCGCAGTACACAAGGGGCTCCTCGTGCTCGCCGGAGGCAGAAGCACGATCAAGGGGCTCCGTCTCTCAGCCGATCCTCAATCGGACGGTCTCGCTTTGAGAAGCGGCTCGAACGTCGTTCGGGCGAACGTCATCGAGAGCTGCCGCTCGGGCATACACGTAGAGGGGGACAACAATCTGATCGGAGGAGAGAGCCCCGGCGCGGGCAACGATATCCGCAGCAACGCCACAGGCGTCTACGTGCGATCCGGCACCGGAAACGCGATCAGAGGGAATTCGATCCGCGACAACAGCTCGCTCGGCATCGATCTCCATCCGGCGGGAGTCACGGCGAATGACGCGGGAGACGCCGATGCCGGAGCAAACGACCTCCTCAACTACCCGAAGCTCGAGCTGATCGTATACGGCGCGCCGGGGAGCGTTGAGGGTTCAGTGACGGGGAGCTCCGAAGAAGCTGCAACGGTCGACTTCTACGCATCCCCTGCCTGCGATCCGTCGGGGCACGGCGAGGGGTCGGCCTGGCTCGGATCGACCACCGTATCACTTGTCCCTGGAGTCGAGACACGCTTCGCCGCCGACCTCCCCGACGTGCCCTCCGGGCATATCGTGACGGCGACCCTCACCGATTCGCGCGGAAGCACCTCTGAGTTCTGCGAGTGCTGGGCAGAGCGCGTGTCGAGGTTCGTCGTCGTCAACACGAACGAGTACGGGCGGGGGAGCCTCAACCACGCGATCACCCAGGCGAACGCATCGAGCGACCTGAGCACGATCGCGTTCAACATCCCCGGCCCCGGACCTCACACGATCCCTCAGTCTCGCCTTGGCCTCCCTGCGATCACGCAGCCCGTCGTCATCGACGGCTTCTCGCAGGCGAGCTTTCAGCCGGGGCGGATTCACTCCCTGGTTCTGATCGAGCTCCGGGGGCACCGAGGCGGCCTGAAAGTGCTTTCCGGCGCGTGCACCATTCGAGGGCTCGCGATAAACGGCGCCCCGTGCGGCATCTTGGTGCATACCGGATCGCAGGGTCGCGTCGTCATCGAAGGATGCTTGATCGGAGTGAATACGAGCGGGAATAGTGCCGTCCCGAACGGCACGGGGATTCGCTGCAAGAGCTCGTCCGTCGTCATCGGAGGTGCCGGCTCTCGCGCACGGAACATCATCTCGGGAAATAGAAGCCACGGACTAGCCCTCGAGGGGGACTTGTCGGCAATCATCTCCGGCAATCTGATCGGGGTCGGCGAGAACCGCACGATGCCCCTCGGCAACGGCGGCGCCGGCGTGGCGATTACCGGCAATGCGAAGGGGAGTTGCACAATCGGCGGCAATACGCAACAAGCGGAAAACGTCATCGCACACAACGGAGACGCCGGCGTGCTGATGTCCGGGTCTAGGTTGAAGGATGCGCACGTCCGGATCGTCGGCAACTCAATCTACGACAATCGCCGGCTCGGCATCGACCTGGGAAACGCCGGCGTCACAGCGAACGATCCAAGAGACACCGACGTCGGGCCGAACGCGCTCATGAACTTCCCCATTCTGAGCGATGCGCATCTCCGGGGCGGTGCGATCTCCCTCTCGGGAACTCTCAACTCGTTGCCGAACGCGAGATATGCCATCCAATGCTACTGCAGCCCGCAGTGCGACGAGAGCGGGAACGGCGAGGGTAAGATGTACCTCGGCGGCGGCATGGCGACCACGAATAGCGCAGGTGTCGCCGCATTCACATTCACGCTCAGCGTTCGGCCTCCGGTCGGATGGCGGATAGTGACGGCGACCGCGACCGACGCCGTTGGAAATACGTCCGAGTTCTCGCCCTGCAAGAGCATTGTGGCCGTTCCCTAGTGCGCCGCACCGATGCATGGCGCCGGACGAAGGTCGAGCGAGACGGCCGCGGAGCGGGAATGATGAGGAGTGCGATGACCGCTCCGCGAATCGTCATCGCATCGCCGACTGACGTGCCCCCGGGATTTGCACAGCTCCGAGACTCAGGCTGCCTGTTCGATTGGCTGGGGTTCTGCTGTCTCCGGCGCCGGGGTTCGAGAAAACGCTCAAGATGGCGATCATGAGGCAATCCCTGCTCGCCCCGGGATCCCTCAGAGCTTGCCGGCGCGAAAACCGCGTGATACAGTCGGTCCGCGGGCGGGATCGCGCCGGCGAGGAGATCGAGATGCCCCGATCCATGAAAGTGCGCCTTCTGGCCCTTGCGCTGGCTACGCTCTCGGCGGCCGCCATGCAAGGAGCCGCGCCTTCGACAGCCGTGGTGGCCGCGACTCAGGCGATCGCAACGTCCCCCGGCACGCGCACGCTCTACCTCATTCGACATGGTCTCTACGACGAGGACGATCCGCGTGACGAGGCTGTCGGCAGGGGGCTGACCGAGGCCGGGCGCTCGCAGGCGCGGATGACGGGCGCGCGGCTTGCCGCTCTGGGCGTTCCGTTCGACACCCTCTGGGCGAGCCCCATGACGCGCGCGAGAGAAACTGCCGCCATCATCGCCGAATCGCTGCCCGGCCTGATGCCGCGGCTCGCGCCCGATCTGGCGGAGTGCACCCCGACCACGCGGCGGAAAGACATCATGGCCGACCTCGCGGCCGGCGAGGCCGATGCGTGCGTCGCGCAGCTCGAGCGGGCGTTCGCGCGCTTCTTCGTCCCTTCACCCGCCGGAGACCGGCACGAGCTGCTCGTCTGCCACGGCAACGTGATACGTTGGCTGTGGTGCCGCGCCCTGGGCGTCGACACAGCCGCGTGGCTGGGAATGGCGATCGCCAACTGCAGTGTCACGGTGATTCAGGTCAAGCCGGACGGCGCCTGCAAGCTCTACGTCTTCGGCGACGCCGCGCACCTGCCGGCCGGGCTGCAGACCTATCCGGGGGGCACGCCCGCTCCGTGGCGGCCTGAGTCGCGGTAGAGCCGCGCAGGGCCCCTCAGCCGGATATCTGGAATCAGCGAATCGGAATCCTCCCGGCCGATCATTTCCCGGTTCGGCATTCTGCGGGAAACGTCGCCGCAATGTTCCCGATGACCGTCACGGGGAAGATCCAGAAGTTCAAGATGCGCGAGATCTCGATCCGCGAGCTCGGGCTCGAGGACGCGGCGAAGATCAAGATGGCGTGAGAATAGGCGCGGACATTCCCGCTCCGTGCGCAGTCGCAAAGCCTCCAATGCGCTCGTCGCGGGAATGTCCGCGCCCTGATCAGTCGCGGAGTCTCCAATGAGTTCGTCGCGAGGCGTGTCCGCGCCACTGCGCGCGCCGATCCCCTCGGCCCACACGGCGAGAGCCCCATCGAGATGGACATCCTCGCCGGCAACGCAAGAATCCGGACACTCCTGCCCATCCACTTTCTCTTGACATTCATTCTGCGAAATAGCAGCATCGCCGATAAGGTACTCTGATGCCACGGTCGGCAGACGCGGTGGAAGATGAAACATAATCCCCATATCAATATGAAATCGAATGCAAAGGGAGGAACCGCCATGCGAACGAGGATTGGTTTTATTCTCGGCCTTGCAATCGCAGTTTGGATTGTCAGCGGAACGAAAATTGATTCTGAAGCCGCGCCGTATCTGCATATCGACCAAAAAATGAATTATCAGGGTATTCTGACCGACGACGGCGGCGAGCCCATAACCGGGACGATGAATCTGGTCTTCCGTATTTACAGCCAGGAGTCGGGCGGCAGCCCGCTGTGGGTCGAAACCCAGAGCGGCGTGACGGTCACCAAGGGTATTTTCAACGTGGTGCTGGGGAGTGTGACTCCGATGAATATTCCTTTCCGCAAGGAATATTGGCTTGAAATACAGGTGGAGTCTGAAACCATGTCTCCCCGGCATCTGTTGACCAACACGGCGTATGCCATGGCCAGCCGCAAGGTAGTGTACCAGCAGGTCATAACCGTGGCGCTCGACGGCGGTGATGCCAGTACGATTTATGGCGCTCTTCAAATGATCGCTGCGGAAAGTCCCGTCCCCGGGTCTGTCGACCAATGGGTTATCGAAGTTCAGGCCGGAAATTTCACAGAATCGAATGCTATTACACTGCCGGACGGCGTCAGTCTGCGCGGCCAGGGATGGCCGGCCACAACCATCAACATGCCCGGCTTGACCTTGGACCTTGGCAGCCACAGCGGAATCGAAAATCTGACCATAAACATGACCGGTGCGGCCGGCCGGATCAGCATGGCTTTTGCGGTCGGGAGCTATATAAGAAATTGCAGCATCATCACGAATCAAGCCTCTCCGTTTGTCGTCAATATGCAAGGAACGACGGATTGCGATTTCAGCTGCAACAAGGTTCTCGCGCAAACCAGCGGCTTGTACGTTTTATATATCCAGACAGCCCAGGACGCGAGGGTGGAGAATAATTTTATCGACTTTTCTCAGCTCTCGAACGCGACCGGCATCTACGCCGCCAACATTACGCGGGACATGATTTTGAGAAATACGCTGTATTACCTGGGCTCCGCGAATAGCTGCTATGGCATACAAGTCAGTCAGAACCTTTCAAGCAGCCGGATTGATTACAACGTCATGTATGGCGATCCCGCCACGCCCCAGGCGAATGACATATACAATAATGCGACGGGGGGCTATCCGGTCCGCCCGGCCCACACCGGTCCATACGGCATCTGCAACCACGGAAGCAGTGGAGTCGAACTTCCGGCTTTCTAAAGGACGCTTCGAAAGGACAAGCTCATACCCAGGGGAGCCCGAGATCCGGCGCCCACGCGCGAGATCTCGATCCGCGAGCTCGGCCTCGAGGATGTCGCCAAGATCAAGATGGCGTAGGGGCACGGATACTCTCGTTCCGAACCCAGTCGCAAAGCCTCCAATGGGTTCGTCACGAGAGTATCCGTGCCCTCGTGGCGGAGCCTCCAATGAGTTCGTCGCGAGCGTGTCAGCGTTCTCTGGGCGCCGGTTGCGCTGGCGCAGCTCCTGCCCTTTCTCATCAGACAGCGCAGAGTATCAAACGCCAGACACGAGACATCTGCATGCCCGGCCGATCAGTTCGACGGCGATGAAAGCGAATGGCTCAAAACGAGGCGCATGCGATGGGCTCAGTTCATATGCTCCGGCACATCGGGTTCAAGCACGCCGACACGCCGCCTCGGCGCTATCATCCTCCGCCCCAGCTTTGTCGGTCACCTCTCGGGTGAGCCCGGCAGCTCCGCACACACGGCCTCAAAGTCCCCACCGTGCCGCTCGAAGCGTGCCCGGGCGGGGCACCCGCCTCGCATCCCGCGTCTGTTTTTCCGCCGAGGGGGCGATGATTTCTCAATAGAAGCCGTCGCGTGCTCGATGGCGCCGGGGCGCCGACGATCCAAAGGCACCCGCCAGAACCCACATGAGCGAAATTGCGTCGAGCTGACCCCGTCAAACATTCTGTTGCTTTCAGTCCACGAGAGGATGGATTTCTGATTGGATCTGATTAATGGAAGGCACAGTATCGATTTCCGAAGGGATTGAATTAATGTAACCGACAACGGATTTTTACCTTTACATCCCTGCAGGCAACTCCTAAAATCAGCCTGTCCTTGTGGGCTCAAAAGCTATCGCTCTATCGACAATTTATACGGAAACGGGGCGACCGGATCCATGGACCCGTTCAAAAGCGGTAGCAGTTCAATCGCGTTCCGATTCCTGTATATGCTTTCTGACCGACTGCGCCTAAAAGTACACCGTACTTGACCACTGATGGGGCATACTGCAATGAAAGTATTCATACGAAATGCGCGCGCAATCGCTTTTTGCTGCCTTGTCTGCTTTCTGACAAGCTGTACGGTCGGTAGGACAATCCAGATACCTAAAGATAAGCCGATTACTGTAGGGGAAAGATCCGTCATTATTCATGCGGGGCAGACCGTCACGAATCTGATAAACGTTGAAATCTTCCCTGATAAACTGACCGGAGAGATCCCCGATCACCCGATTGTTTCGGATAAAAAAACAGAATTACATATCTACCTTAAATCTGACTTCGAAATTGCTCGCGGCGCTCTAAAGCTGGCTATCCCTCTGGAGTCTATCGAAAAGATCGAAAAATGGGAGAAAGATTCTGCAGGTTCAACAATAGTGACCGTTCTGGCTGTTGTCGGAATAACATATCTGACCTTAGGGATAGTTCTTCTCATAGTCATGCTCACGAAAGAATCCTGTCCATTCATCTATGCTTTTAATGGTGAGACATATGATTTCGCTGGAGAAATATTCAGTGGCGCCATCTACCCTCCGCTCGAGCGTCACGACTATCTTCTCCTGCCGTCTCTTGAGAAAGTGGACGGCGTCTGTCGTGTAAAGATCACCAACGAAGTCCGCGAGATCCAGCACACAAACATGATAGAGCTGCTCGCTCTTGACCATATCGAAGGAGCTGAAGTACTTATCGACAAATATGGAGAGATCCATACTCTCTCCAGCCCGCATCCGCCGGCATCCGCATATGATCTGGAGGGAAGGTCGATCCTCGAGGATATCTACGAAATCGGCGGTGCGTGTCACGCGAGCAATATTTTCGCCGAGAGCGACAGGCTCATGGATGGAGTGGTGCTTGGTTTCGAACGGCCTGGCGAAGTCGACAGGGTATCGCTCCGTATCCGCGCAAAGAATTCATACTGGCTCGATTACACGTACTCCAAGCTCTATTCGCGCTTCGGTGACGCCTACGCTCCCTGGAAGGAGAGCAAGAAATACGAATCGGGCTCAAAACTTACCGCATGGTCTCTCAGTCAGGGGATCCCCCTGTCGGCATACATTAAGAAAGGCGGGGAATGGGAATTCGCCGACTACTTCAACATAGCCGGGCCTGTTGCTTTCAAAGACGACGTGCTGAGCCTGGATATCTCGGATGTGGAGACAGCTCTGGTTGAGATCAAACTGGAGTTCGGATACTACTTCTGGGAGATAGATTATGTCGCAATGGATTATTCGCCTCAGCCCGAAGTGGTGATGGCAAGACTCTCCCCTGTGAGCGCTGTCGATCCCATCAGAGGCGACGTGACGAAACTTCTCGCGGCGGACGATAGCCTCTATTATGTGCAACCCGATGTCGGAGATGAAGCCGTCATGCTGTTCGATGTGCCCCCCTGTCCCGAAGGAATGGGAAGGTCTTACGTCCTGCACAGCAAGGGCCACTATGAGACGATCGTCGACGTTCACGGTGAGCCGGACATTCCATTTCTTACCAGGATCAAAGAGCCGGGCGGATTTATCGAGTTAGCAAAAGAGTTGTTTCGCTCCAACTTCTCCAGCCTGACAGGAAGAGATGAAAGACAGCTCCGTTAATGCTTCAGCTCCCGATCAGATCACCGGATTGAAGGCCCTAGTGCTGCTCCTGAGTATCCGGCTCGATATTCTCTTAAAGGCGTTCTCGATCTGCCGCAATCCCATCGACGCGGTAATGGCCCAGAGGATGATGCCGACGACGGCCGCGGCCATCAAAGAATAGTCGCGCGGCGGCCGCGCAAAAATCTTTACGAGGAATCGAATTTCCTATAAGATGTTCGTTGCGCACACAACGTCGGAATCAACGATGGTCAGATGCCCTATTCCGGATCGAACAAGCGCGTCGGCTCACCATGCTCAATTCAGCCCTATTTTTCTTCCAGATGAACCTTTGATCGGCATGGTTTCAGGGTTTGACCTTTTAAGAAAATGAGGTTATACCTCATTTTCATTTCAATGTCAGGCCGGAACCGGGACGCGGGGGTCGCTATCATGAAAAAAGCGCTGTTGCTTATCGGCTGCTGTTTTGTATTGTCGGTCATGTGCGGAAAGGAAGGAGTCGATCCGCTCATAACCTTCGACTTCAAGGAACCCACCGTTGTTCTGAACCCCACCGGCGTTGCGCCTCTCTGCGCAGTGGCAACCTACACATCCGATGCTCAGGGAAAAACTAAAATCATTGTCAAAGGCAGGCACGGACCAAATTCTGATATCGAGCACACATTTAATGATTATGGTCTGATTCACCGCGTTATTATAGCGGGCCTGTACATCGATTACGACAATACGGTTGTACTGAGCACTGTTGACTCGAGAGGAAATGTTATTACCGATACGACAATTCATATCCAGACCGGCCCGCTGTCCGACGGTTTGCCCGCATCGATTGACGTAAATGTCGCGCAGAATGATACCATGGAAAACGGCCTGAATCTGGTCAGCAATCATGTCAACGTCCCTTCAAAGCCGCTATTCATTGACCGCTATGGCGACATCCGCTGGGTGCTGGACTACACCGGCCACTCCGAGCTGGGTTCCATGAAATACGATTGCGGAATCACGCGTCTTAGAAATGGCAATTTTTTCTTCGGTGATAAGGCTTCCAACAAAATTTATGAAGTCGATATGCTGGGGAACATTCTGAACAGGTGGGAGCTTTCAGGATATGCTTTCCATCATAATGTCCAGGAAAAACCCGATGGAAACCTTCTTCTCACCGCGTCCAGCAGCGAAAGCATGCATCTTGACGGTACTGCTGCGACCAATGATTTTGTCATTGAACTAGACCGCGCTGCGGGTAACATCGCCAGAGCCTGGGATTTGAAGGTGTCGCTTGACGAGTACCGCAAAGCATTATCGACAAACGCGGTGGACTGGTTTCACGGAAATGCGGTCATATACGATTCGTCCGACAACACCATAATCGTTTCCGGCCGGGTGCAGGGCGTGGTAAAGCTGACTTATGACAACAAGGTGAAATGGATACTCGGTCCGCATAAAGGATGGGGGACCAACAGGAGTAACGAGGACCTCAACCGGTATCTGCTCACACCGCTTGACGCGGGCGGGAACGCCATCATCGACACCAATGTGGTCATCGGGAACGCCGATCATCCGGACTTCGAATGGAACTGGTACCAGCATTCGCCGAGGATCATGCCGAACGGGCATCTCCTCCTCTTCGATAACGGCAGCGTAAGGAATTACTATTTCGAGAATCCGGTCCACTACAGCAGGGCCGTGGAATATGCGATTGACGAAGCAGCAATGACGGTCCGGCAGGTCTGGTCGTACGGAAAGGAGCGAGGGGCGGAAACATACTCCTCCATTATCTCCTCGGTCCAGTATCTTCCCGAAACCGGCCACATCCTTTTCTGTCCCGGCTATAAGGTGGCAAACGCAAACGGCATGGGCGGGAAAATCGTGGAAATCGATTATCTAATAAAAAAAGTAGTTTTCGAAATGAGCATCTGCTCGCAATCCGGCTGGGCGTTCCACCGGGCCGAACGGGCGACCCTGTACCCATAGAAACTGCGGGGCTGACCGGTCAAACCCCCGCTATTGCAGCCGCCGGGAACAACTTCGGAATTGCCCTGCCGTACATCCTCTATCGCCCGATCATTCCGTCCCGAGTCTGAATGTGTCAAGCAGCAGACCGCGGGACTGGAGCAGGGAATAGTAACTGCTGGTGAATTCTATACGGGGAAGATCCAGAAGTTCAAGATGCGCGAGATCTCGATACGCGAGCTCGGGCTCGAGGACGTCGCGAAGATCAAGATGGCGTAGAGGCACGGATACTCTCGTTCCGAACCCAGTCGCAAAGCCTCCAATGCGCTCGTTCGCGGGAATTTCCGTCCAGCCATGAATGATTTCTCGGCAGAACCCGTCGTCGGCTCGATAACGCGACGATCTTGACACGGAATCGAATTTACTTTAGAATCTGGCCCCGAAAAGACTTGAGCGAAACAGAACGACCTTAAGGAGGCGATCATGGCAGGGTACTTCAAGATTAGGGTCCGACCGGATGGTCAGTTCATGTTCGATCTCAAGGCGGGCGCCGAGGTAATTCTCACGAGCGAGGCGTATATGACGAAAGCTGCCTGCATGAAAGGCATCGAGTCGGTGAAGAAGAACGCGGCTGATGACAGCCGTTACCAACGCACCACGACGCCCGAGGGGAAATTCCGGTTCGCACTGGACGCAGCCAACGGCCAAACGATCGGCGGAAGTGGCTACTACCAGACCGAAGCTGCGCGCGACGCTGACATCGATACCGTGAAGAAGCAGGCTCCGGATGCAGAAGTCGAGGACTGAACGCGGAGGCCCTGGTAGCGGGTGACGCTGATGGGGTCCCCCCCGCTGCGCACTCATAACCCCGACTAGCGGGTGGCGGCGATGGGGTCCCCGCCCGCTGCGCACTCATAACCCCGACTAGCGGGTGGCGGCGATGGGGTCCCCGCCCGCTGCGCAGCGAGCCTTGCTCGCGAGCACGGGCGGGGTGCACTCGCCGCCAGGACCCGCGTACTAGCGCCCGAGCTCGATCCCGAGCGCCTCGGCCGTGCGCACGAGCTGTCCCCGCGGATCGACCCGCTTGATCCCGTGGATCGCCGCCGTGATCGGAACCGATTCGATCCGCCGCCCCTTGAGACACACCATGTGGCCGAACCTCCCCGCGGCGATGAGATTCACCGCCTCGACGCCGAAGCGCGTCGCGAGGATGCGGTCGAAGGTCGTCGGCATGCCTCCCCGCTGCAGGTGCCCGAGCACCGCGACGCGAGTCTCGAGGTTCGTGCAGAGAGAGATCTTGTCCGCGACCCATTTCCCGATCCCGCCGAGACGTCCGGGGGTGCCGTCCGCGCCGGGCAGCTTCTCGTAGATCTTCTCGCCGCTCGCGGGGCTTGCCCCCTCGGCCACGACGACGATGCTGAAGCGGCTTCCCGTCCGCTTGCGCTTCTCGATGTGATCGCAGATCTTGCCGAGGTCGAATGGAATTTCGGGAATGAGGATCACGTCGGCGCCGCCCGCGATGCCCGCCTCGAGGGCGATCCAGCCGCAGTCCCGTCCCATGACCTCGAGGGCGAGAACGCGGTGATGGCTCTCGGCCGTCGTATGGAGCTTGTCGAGGGCGTCGGTCGCCGTGTTGACGGCGCTGTTGAATCCGAAGGTCACGTCCGTCGCCTCGAGATCGTTGTCTATGGTCTTGGGCACGCCGACGACCTTCACGCCCTTTTCGAAGAGCGCCTGCGTTATCTTCATCGTGCCGTCGCCGCCGACCGTCACGAGACAGTCGATCCCCATCTTCCGGATGTTCCGCACGATCTCGTCCGTGACGTCCTTGAAGACCGTCCTGCCATTCTCCTGCACCGGGTAGTGGAGCGGATTCCCCCGGTTCGAGGTTCCGAGGATCGTTCCTCCGCGCGCCTGGATGCCCCGCACGTCGTGCGAGTAGAGCAATCGATGGGCGTCGGTTTTGAGGAGGCCGTCGAATCCGTCCTGAATGCCGAGCACCTCCCATCGATGTTCCAGTATCGCCGCCCGCACGACGCCGCGTATGACGGCGTTGAGCCCCGGGCAGTCGCCGCCTCCCGTGAGTATCGCGATGCGTTCGATTCCCTTCGGGCCGGACGACGCCGGGCGCTTCGTGTCCTTCTTTGTTTTCCGCTTTGCATCCGTCATTGAAATGAGTCCTTTCGGGAACGGTCCCCATTTTGTAGAATCCTCGCCGTCCATGATATTCGCAACGCGGCGGCCGTGGTAGGGAAAAAAGGACGGAGGGAGCGATGACAGGAAGATTCCGGATAACGGTGGCGTTCGTCGCCGCGGGGTTCGCGATCCTCGCGTTCGCCGGCTGCTCGAAGCGCTCCGACGCCGATCGCTCGCGTCCCGCCATGAGCGAACGGCAGCGCGACAGCACGATCGCGAGATCCCGTCTCCCCGGCGGCGGGACGGTCGGGAGGGCGCTCGCCGCCTCCGATTCGGCCTCGGCGCGGGCCGCCCGGATCGACTCGCTGACTCGCTGACCGGGGAGTGGCGGCGCAACGCACACGCAATCAAACGGTTGGGGGTGTCCCCGGCACGGCAAATAATTCCTGCCCCCGCCGCAATGATTACTTGACGCCCGAAAAAGAATCTGCTACTTTTCGCTTTCAAAAAATGCGCCTGAGCAGTACATTACACGGAAATCAGGAATCGCATAGTCGCTTTAGCATATTGGCGAAAGGAGGTGCATAGAGCAATGAGGACTATTATTATTCTGTGCTTGGCTCTTCTGGTAGCGCTGTCGTTCGGCTGCTCGAAGAAGAAAGAGGAACCGCCGAAGACGGAGTCGGTCCAGGAGGAAATGAGCAAGGCCGGAGCGATTAGCCCGACCTTCGATATGGTGACCAGGGAGGAAGTCGATATCGCGACGGCTGCCTACTCGTACGAGTACAATGGCGTGATCTATTACTTCTCGTCCGCTGAGAACATGGAGTTGTTCAAGGCCGATCCGGTGAAGTATCTCACTCCGCCCGATTCTACGGCAACTCCGGCCCAGTAACGGCTCGACGGCTCGGTACTGATTCGGACGATGCGATCCCTCTTGCATTATGCAAGGGGATTGCAGATAGAGAGACAAAGCCCCCATCCGGGGGCTTTTTTTCTGGGCGCTCGATGCCCGTTTGTTCCTCTTTATTCCTCCTTGATTCCCGTCTTTCCGCGACAGCTGTAATGTATTGTAAATCGGATAGTTGAGCGATGCTGTGACCTTGGTCCCACGCGCGCCCCCGGTCCCCGGGCTCCGGTCCGGGGACTTTCGTCCCGCACCTTGGAACACCCCTTGCCCTCGTCCGGCTCGAGTCAGAATCCGCGTGCGTTTTCACCCCCGCGGCCTCCCCGGCGGCGGCGCGCCGAGAACGCCAACATTTTTTTAACGGGTCCTACCAGGAGGGACTGCTTGAAACGTCGCGCACCGGCACCGAAACGCTCTTGGAGGAAAAACAGAAGGAGGGATCGGCAGATGAGAACGAGCCTCACCATTGCTGTTCTTCTCGTGGTCCTCGTTGTGGTCTCCGCTTCCGCGTTCGCCGGCCCGAACCTCGCCGGAACGATGGAAGCCCGCAAGATCATCATGGGAAAAGAGAACCGGGAGATCGCGGTATCCGCGGACAAGGTGAAACCCCAGGACAAGATCGAGTACACGCTGCGTTACCGGAACGTCGGCGACGCCTCGGCGTCCGGGGTGAGCCTCGTCGGTCCGATACCCGCCGGCACCGTCTACCTGGAGGAGACGGCGACCGAGAAGGACGCGATGCGTCCGCTTTTCAGCATCGATGGAGGCGCGAGCTTCCATCAGGCGCCCGTCACCTACCTCGTGAAGAACGAGAAAGGGGTCGAGGAGCGCAAGGTCGCGACGAGCGATATGTACACGCACGTCATGTGGAACGTCGCGAGCGCTCTCGACGTCGACGGGGAAGTGGCGGTCTCCTACCGCGTTCAGGTGAAGTGAGCGGCTCGAGATGATAGAGAGGGAACCAAGGCATGGACTCCACGAAGGATGGTGGTCTCAGATGAGCAAGACACGTTTTGCGATTTTCACGGCTGCCCTCGCGCTCGCCGTGCTCTTCGTCTGCGCCGCGGCGCAGGCGCAGACGCCGGCCGGCACGACGATCCGCAACCAGGCTTCGGCCCGGTTCCAGGATCTTTCGGGCAACTCGTACACCGCGACCTCGAACGAGGTCACGACGATCGTTCTGCCCGTGTTCGGCGTTTCGATCCTTCCGGACGACTCGGGGGAGACGCCCCCGCTCGCTCCGGCGATGATGCAGAACGCCATTCCGGGCCAAACGATCTACTACAGCTATAACCTGACGAATACGGGTAACGACGCCGATACCTACGCGCTTCTGCCTCTCCTCGACGCCGCGAACACGACGATGACCCTCGGCCTCGGGAGCATCACGATCTACAACGACGTGAACGGCAACGGCGTGCTGGACGGCGGCGAGCCCGCCATCTCTTCCGGTGGGGCGCCGGGGAACCTCGGTCCAATCGCTGCCGGTGCGACAGTGAACATCCTGGTCTCCTACCAGGTTCCCCCGGCCGCCCTCGCCGGCGAAGTGGCTTACGTCGGCGTTCAGGCGACCTCCGCCGGAGATCCGACCCGGATCGACACGCGCAACTATCATTTGACGACCGTCGTGAGCGACGCGTCGCTCACCGCGGCGATGTCCGGACTCCCGGCGAACGTCAATCCGGGCGCCGTGATCACCTACGCGATCAGCGGCTCCAACGTGGGCACCCAGGCGGCGCACGGCGTGACCGTCGCGTCCGTGGGCCTCACGGGCGTCTTCATGTACGACGTGCTCCCGACCGACCCGACGACGGGTCTTCCGCTCGCTCTTTCCGGCGTGCCCTCGGGCTCGCCGGCGGGTGGAACGGTCCTGTACCTGCCCACGGGAAGCGTTATGGTAGGCTCCCCCGAGACATGGGCATGGCAGGCCATCGCGGGCGCCGGCGATCTCGCCGTCGCGTACGTCACCAGCGGCGACCTCGCCGTCGGCCAGTTCTACAACTTCACCTATGATCTCGTCGTGCCGTCGACGATGCGCGCCGGCATCATCAATAACAGCGGCGCCGTCGCCTACGTGGACAACAACCCCGGCACGCCGAATCCGACGATCGTCACGACGAACAACACCCAGATCACCGTGAACGCGATCGCGGACGTGCTCGTCGGCCCGGCCGGCCAGCCCGCCGCGGGCACTCCGCCGAACTACAACGACGACGTGCAGGCCGTGCCTCTGGCCTATGCGAACACGACCGTATCGTTCACGAACACCGTGAGGAACGACGGCAACGCGGCCGACGCGATCAATATCGCGCTCGACGCCGCGTCGACCATTCCCGGCGGATGGAGCGTCCTTTTCTTCCGGAGCGACGGCGTGACGCCGCTCACCGATACCGGAACGGACGGCATTCCCGACGTCGGTTCGCTCAACCCGGGCGCGACGAGAGACTTCATCGTGCGCGTCATCATCCCGGGCGGCGCGACCGCCGGCGGCCCGTATGACGCCATCGTCCGCGCGAACTCGACGAACACTCCCGCCGAGTTCAACCTGACGACCGACCGGATCACCCAGGTTCAGTCGGCGGCCGTCGACATCGGCAACTTCGACGGCGCGCCCGGCACGAATAACGTCCCGGTCAACATCAACGCCAATCCGGGCACGAACGTCGACTTTGCCCTCGACGTGATCAACACGGCCGGCTCGAGCGACAACTACTCGCTCACCTCGAACGTTCCCGGCGGCTGGGCCGTGACATTCTACAACGACGTGAACGGCAACGGCGTCCTCGATCTGCCCGAGCTCGCCCCGATCGCCGGCATCGGCCCGGTCGCGGCCGGCAGCGAGGCGCACGTCATCGCGCGCGTGGCGGTTCCCGGCGGCGTCGGCCCCGGTGTGAACAACGCCGCGTTCCGCGCGACTTCGACGAACAATCCGGCCGTATTCGACGAGATCACGGATACCGTGACGATCCTGACGGCAGCGTCGGTCGATATCGCCCCGAACCGTAACGGCACGGGCACCGCGGGCGGAACGGTCCGCTATCAGCACACCGTGACGAATACCGGCAACGTCGGCGACACGTTCCTCCTGAGCGCCGTGAGCTCCAACAGCTGGAGTTACGCGTTCTTCGATCTCGCGAACAACCCGATAGCGGCGGTCACGCTGAACGCCGGCGCGTCCCAGGACGTCGTCGTGCAGATCTCGATCCCGGGCGGCGTGCCGCTTGGAACGGTCGAGACCGGCACGGTCAGCGTCACGGGCAACGGCACGGGCGCGACCGACGCGGTCACCGACGTCACCACGATCGTGGCCGGCAACCTCGTGCTCGTGAAGTCGGTCAGCCCGGCCGGAGCGCAGCTGCCGGGCACCGAGCTCACGTACCGGACCGACTATTCGAACGTCGGCACCGCGGACCTCACCGCGATCGTCGTCTATGACGCGATTCCCGCATGGACGCAGTATCGCGTCGGCTCCGCCACCCAGGGAACCCTCGCCGCCGGCATCACGGCGATCGCGATCGAGTTCTCCGACGACGGCGGCGCGACGTGGACCTATACGCCGGTGAGCGGCGGCGGCGGCGCCCCGGCGAGCTTCGACGCCAACGTGACGAACGTCCGCTGGACCCTGACCGGCAACCTCGCCGGCGGCAGCGGAACGGTCGACGGCGTCGGCTTCATCGTGAGGATCGTCGCCGAGTAAGCGGCTCGAAAAGACGCCGTGGCGGGGCGGCGGACGTCGCCCCGCCACGGACGATCTTCCAGAGCAGGAGACTTTAGCGAAGAGAAGAGATACGAAATTGAATAGAGATCCCCGCGGCGGTACAAGAACCCCGAACTGGAGGATGATTCGTTGAGACGGATCAGCCTCTCGTTCGTTTCTGGAGGAAAAAGGGTGAAAGGGCCTGTTACCAGAAGTTCGAAAGGGAGTTATCTCCTTTTCATGCTTGCGGTTGCGGGCCTCGCTCTTTTTTCTTCGGCTTCGCGCTCCGCCATTCCCCCCGCCGGCCAGGTAATTTCGAGCCGCTCGCTCGCCTTCTATGACCTGGGCGGCGGGCGATGCAGCGCATATTCGAACGAAATCACCGTGAGCGTTCTGTCCGTCTACGGCCCCGTCGTG
>JBFYZM010000118.1:0-3366 GCA_041309505.1 Candidatus Krumholzibacteriota bacterium | reverse complement strand
TCTCCTGAAGAAGATCGTCGCAATCGGCGAGACGGGGCTCGATTACTACCGCGATCTCTCGCCGCGGGAGCGGCAGCGCGAGGTGTTCCGGCGGCAGATCGGGATCGCGCTCTATTTCAAGAAGCCGATCGTCGTCCATTCGCGCGAGGCCTTCGACGACACGATAGCGATCCTCCGCGAGGAGGGGGCCTCGGAGGTCGGAGGAATCTTCCACGCCTTCCCCGGGGGGATCGAGGAGGCGCGTCAGGCGCGCGAGCTCGGATTTCTCATCGGCATCGGCGGCCCGCTCACGTACAAGAACTCGAGATTGCCCGAGGTCGCGAAGATACTCCCGTCGTCGGCGTTCGTTCTCGAGACCGACTGCCCCTATCTTCCGCCCGAGCCGCACCGCGGCACGCGCAACGAGCCCGCGCGCGTGGCGATCGTGCGCGACCGGCTCGCCGCGATACGGGGAGTCGAGCCCGCCGACGTCGAGCGCGCCGCCGAGGGGAACTACCTGCGGCTGATCCACAAGCGGAAGAATAAGCCGGGCGCCGTCGCATACGCCCTCAAGGGAAACATCTATATCAACGCCACGCGCGCCTGCACCAACAACTGTACCTTCTGCCTCCGCAGCCGCCGCGACAACTCTCTCTACGGCCACAATCTCAACCTCGCGGTCGATCCGACGGCGGACGAGATGGTCGAGGCGGCGAAGGCGCTCTCGCGGGAGGGCCGCTATGGGGAGATCGTCTTCTGCGGCTACGGGGAGCCGACGTGCAGAGCGGCCGACGTGCTCGAGGCTGCCCGCGCCCTCAAGAAGCTCGGGCTGCCCCTCAGGCTCGATACGAACGGTCACGGAAATATGATAAACCGGCGCGATATCGTCCCGGAGCTCGCCGAGGTTTTCGACGGCGTTTCGGTCAGCCTCAACGCCCACGACCGCGCTTCGTACGCGCGGATATGCCGCCCGGACGCGGGGGAGAAGGCGTTCGACGCCGTTCTCGATTTTATCAAGCGGGCCGCGGCTTCGAGGATGGCGTGCACCGTGACCGTGCTCGATTATCCCGGCGTGGACGTCGAGGCGTGCCGGGCGCTCGTCTCGGACATACCGCGCGCGAAGTTCCGCGTGAGGACGTATTACAGGGAATGAGGGCCATGATCCCCGCGAAGAAGAGACTCGGGCAGAATTTTCTCACGGCGGAGTCGGTGGCGAAGCGGATAGCGGACGCGATCTCTCCCGCGCCGGGGGACCTCGTGTTCGAGATCGGGCCCGGGCGCGGGGCGCTCACCGTCCCCCTCGCCCGGAGCGGCGCCTCGGTCGTCGCTTACGAGATCGACGGGGAGCTCGTCGATCTCCTCCAAGAGAAATTCGCTGCCTCGAGCAACGTGGAGATTCGCTACGGCGATATCCGCGACGTGGACTTCGACGAGGCGGCCCGCGAGCGCGGCCGGAGGAGCTACAAGGTCGCCGGCAACATCCCCTACAACCTCACCGCCCCGATCCTCGTCGATCTCGCCCGCTGGCGGATGCTGAGCGCGGCCGTGCTCATGGTTCAGCGGGAGGTCGGCGACCGGATCCTGACCGAGCCGGGCGAGAGAAACTGCGGTATCTTGTCGATTTTTCTCCGGACTTACTTTATAATGAATAGGGTGCTCAGGGTCCGCCCCGGATCGTTCATGCCGCCCCCCAAGGTCGAGAGCGTCGTGCTCGGATTCGCGCCGCACACGCCGGGGAGGGGGCCCGAGGACAGAGGGGCGTATCTCCAGTTTCTGAAAGGGTGCTTTTCTCATCGAAGAAAAAAGCTCCGCAACATCCTGGGAGAATTGCTAGACGTAGAAACTGCTAAGGATTGGGACAGGCTGGGCGAACTCTCGGGCGTCGATTTCGGCATGCGCCCGGAAGAGCTTTCGCTCGAAAGCTGGTTCGAACTCTTCGCAGCCTCCCGGCGCGTGAAAGGGCTTCGATGAGCACCCTCATCCGCATCGCGGGCGTTTCGCTGTGTATCGTGCTCCATTTCATGTGGAGCGCCCCGGCGCGCGCCGCCTCGTCCGCAAGCGATACGCTGACGAACGCCCCGGCCTCGACTTCCTCGAGCTCCCAATCGAAATCTCTCCTCACGGGTCTCCTCGGCCAGACGCAGCAGAACGCGGACTCTCTCAAGGCAGCGGTGGACTCGGCAGCGGCGGACTCGGCCGCTGCGGACTCTGCTGCAGCCGACTCGGCGCAGGCGCCTGTCGACCGATTTGCTCTCGTCAGCACCTCCAGAGTCGCGAGCGACGACGTCAGCATCTCAATCGGAAGCGGCATAAACGCCACGATCGATGCCGGCAGAGGATGGAAGTTCACGCACATCCTCGGCATGGAACGAAGGCGATACCGCCAGCGCGTCATGGAAGATATCTCGGAGCACGTCTCGAACCAGGCGGACAAGGTACGGCCCGGCCTGTACCGGCTGAGCGCGCAGGCGGGCGAGAACTACAGCAAGAAGAAGACGCTCGGGCTCGGCCGGTTCGGACAGGACATCATTTTCAACAATACGAACGCAAGCCTCGAGTTCGCCCTCCTGAAACCGCTCCTCGGGGCTTCCGCGTCGGATATCACCATTAAGGCGGACGGCAGCAAGGGAACGAACGACTTCAAATTCGATCGCGCCTATTCCGGGAGCGCGAGCGGAACGCTGAAATACCTGTTCGGCGATATCCTGACCGTGGTGGGGGGAGCCGGCGCGAGCGGAAAACACGAGACGAGCTACGTCGGCGGGAACCGGTTCGGCCCGATGCGAAGCGAGGCCGACTCTGTGCGGGCGGGCATGAGCTACGGCAGGGGCCAGACGAAGACGGTTCAGGTTATATACAATTGGCTCAAGGGAGTGGACCGCAAGGTCATGCCCCCGCTCGGCAACACGTACGAGATTCTCGCTGACCCGTCTCTGGCCAAAAGGGAGGAGGCGAGGAACCGGACCGAGAATCTCATCGTGAAAACGTATCTCCAGCCGTTTTCCTTCCTGACTCTCTCGTCCGATTTCACACACGCCAAGGCTACGCAAAAATACCGGGTTGATACAAGGCTCTCGATGGAGAGCGAGACGAATAGAATGGATGCGACTGCGAGCTACTCCTACGCCCCCCGGGGCAGCCTTCAGTTCGGCATTTCCACGAAGGACGCCCTGTCGGACTACGGGCCGGTCTCCCTTTCAAGCTACAGGGAGCGCGAGCACGTTCTCAGCCTGGGCGTCAGGCAGAATCTCGGCGACTCCATCTCCGTCAACCTGAACGGCTCGGGTTCTCTCCTTCAGCGCTTCTACCTGAAGCAAACCGTCAATCCCCGCGACGCAGACTACCTTCTCTACCGGGCCAATTTCAGCTTGAAAGCGCCGTATCGGA
>JBFYZM010000117.1:0-6547 GCA_041309505.1 Candidatus Krumholzibacteriota bacterium | reverse complement strand
CTTCCCTACGAGCTCGAAACGAAGGATCTCGTCGCGGGGAGGCGGGTCGAGACGGTGGACATGGAAGGGAGCGCCGTCGGCCGCGGCACGATCGTCGCGTTCCGCACGTCGAATATCGACGCGAAGCGGAAGATCGTGTCCGTCGAAGTCCCCGCGGGCGAGGCATACGCCGTCGCGGGCTTCACCGTGCTCGTGCCGGAGGCGGGAGAAGCGGCGATGGAAACGGCCGGGCCGGTGAGCGACGACACGATCATCTGCCGCTGCGAGCGGATCACCGCGGGAGAGGTCCGCGGGGAGATCCGCGCCGGCGTGCGGGATATGAACATTCTCAAGGCGACGATACGAACGGGGATGGGCGCCTGCGGCGGAAAGACGTGCACCGAGCTCATTCTCAGGCTCTATCGAGAGATGGGCGTCGACCTTTCCGAGGTCACGCTTCCGACGAACAGGCCGTTCACGGCTGAGGTTCCCCTCGGCGTTTTCGCCGGAGCGAAGAGCGAGGGGGGCGAGATATGACCAGGACGAACTACGACGCGATCGTCATCGGAGCGGGGAGCGTCGGGCTGCCCATCGCGTACTACCTCACGCTCGAGGGGCTTCGGGTTCTCGTCCTCGATTCCGAAGCCTCCCCCGGGCAGGGGCAGAACAAGGCCGCGATCGGCGGCGTCCGGGCGACGCACTCGGACGGAGCGAAGATCACGCTCTGCCTGCAGAGTCTCGAGTTCTACTCGACGTTCCAGGAGAAGGCCGGCATCGATCTCGGCTGGGTGCCGGGCGGCTATTGTTTCCCCGTGTACCGCGATGACGAGGAGAAGATTCTCAAGGGCATCCTGCCGACGCAGAAGAAGAACGGTCTCGTCATCGACTGGTACGGTCCGGAGAAGATCAGGGAGTTCGTTCCCGGCATCAACGAGAACGGCCTTCGCGGCGGCACGTTCTCGCCCGGCGACGGACAGGTATCTCCGCTCAAGTACGCGGCGGCGCTCTGGAAAGAGAGCAAGGACCGCGGCTGCGAATACCGTTTCAGTGAGCCGGTCACGGGGCTCGTCAAGAAACAGGGAACGATCCAGGGCGTGAAAACGGGGAAAGGGGTCTATTACTCGGATATCGTGGTAAACGCCGCCGGCTCCTTCGCGAAGGAGATCGGGAAGATGGCCGGCATCGATATCCCCGTCGTCCCCGACTGTCACGAAGCGGGGATCTCCGCGCCCATGGAGCGTTTTTTCGATCCGCTCGTCGTCGACATCCGGCCTGGTCCCGAGGGCAAGACGAAGAACTTCTACTTCGGGCAGAACGATCGCGGGCAGGTCATCTTCTGTTACACGCCGCTCGTGCCGATCCTCGGGACGAATAGGGAAAACACCTCCGAATTCATGACCGTGATCGCGCGGCGCATGATCGATCTTATCCCGCGGCTCAAGAACATGCTCGTCCGCCGCGTCTGGCGCGGGCTCTACCCGATGACCCCCGACGGCATCATCATCCTCGACCACGTGAAGGAAGTGAAGGGCTTCTACCTCGCCGTCGGCATGTGCGGGCAGGGTTTCATGCTCGGGCCGGGCGTCGGTCTCAACATGGCCAACTTCATCCTCCGGGGAAAGCCCGTCATACCGCAGGAAATATGGAATTCGATATCCTTCTACCGCGACTACCACGCGGGACGCAAGGAAGCGCTCAAGTAATTACGGCTCGTCAATCGGAGGAGAGATCATGAATCGTCAGGAGAAGGCGTTTCAGGACTACTATCCGGATAATTTCGCCCAGTGCTACGGCTGCGGCCGTCTCAACGAGCACGGGCTTCACATTCGAAGCTTCTGGGACGGGGAGGAGGCGATTTGCGCCTTCGAACCGAAGCCGTATCACACGGCGATACCCGGTTACGTGTACGGGGGACTTCTCGCTTCCCTCGTCGACTGTCACTGCACCGGCACGGCGTCCGCGGCCGCGTACCGGGCCGCGGGGCGGGAGATGGGTTCCGATCCGCCGCTGCGCTTCGTCACCGCTTCGCTGCATGTGGACTATCTGCTCCCGACGCCGATGGGCGTTCCTCTGGAGCTCCGCGCGCGCGTCAAGGAGATCAAGGGCCGCAAGGTCGTCATGACGGCGACGATCACGGTGGAGGGGAAGCTCTGCGTACGCGGCGAGGTCGTCGCCGTGCAAGTGCCCGATCGCCTCGTCAAGGGCGCGTAGGAGGCGCCGCGGCGAGCCGGACCTTCGCCCAATATTCGAACGCTTGAGAGGAGAGCGCTCCGCCCGCTCCTCCGGGGGGACCGCCCATACCGCCTCCGGGGCCGCCCATGCCGCCCCCGGGGCCGCCCATGCCGCCCCCTCCGCCCATACCGCCCCCCGGACCGCCCATGTCGCCGGACGGACGCTCTCCAGCGGGCTTCATCGAGGGCATCTCCGATTTGCCGACTTTGATGCCGACGCCGATCATCGTTCCGGGAGCGGCGTTGACGGCAAAGGGCAGGCTGTCGGACGGCGCGAGCGGTATCTTTACTTCATAGATGAGGGTCCGATTAGCGATATCGATCATCGCCGCGATCCCGCCCTTGCCGTCATCCGCCGCGGGCATTGAAACGATCGGTTCTCCGGCGGGGCCGAGAATGGTCATCTCGCCCCGCGCCTCCTCGAGCATAGCCTTGAGAAACGCCTGCCGGTTTTCCTGCGAATCGCCCGAAGGAGCGCCCGCGCGAGCGCCGGGGCGCAGCCCGGCCGGCATTCCGGCCTGCATCCCGGATGAATCCGGCATCGACCGTTTCATGGGATAGTTGATCCCGAACGTCTGTTTCTTGCCGCCGGTCGCGTCTATCCAGATCGTGAGACCGTTCATGAGAATCTGCGCCTGTTTCTGCCGGTTCCAGATCGCCAGATATACATAGAGATAGTCTTCGTCGTTGAAGAAACCGACCTTGAATCCGTCGTTCTCGCTGTAGTACGCCTCTCGGCCGGCCCATTCGGGGGCTTTTCCGTCGATCGAGATCCCGCGTTCAGGCCAGGAGCTCGCGAGCTTGGACTCCAGGCATCCGCCGAGCACGATCGCGCAGAGAGCCGACGCCGCAAGAATGGAGAATCTGACCACCGGTACGCTCTTCATCGGGCCTTCCTTTCCAGGGGAAAAGGTGGGGTTCACGGAGGTACGTCGAAGAACGCCCGGCGGCGGTTACACAGAATTTCGATAATTCAAATGTAACCGCGCCCCCCGTCGCCGCGACGATCCGTTTGGGTGATTCAAAGATTGGACAGAGATGCCTCAAGCCGTTATTATCCGCGAGATGCGCGGAAATGCCTCACACGAGAGCGACGGAGAGGTGATCGACCGCATTCTCGGCGGAGACGTCGATGCGTTCGAATGCCTGATGGATCGGTACGGGGAGCACGTCGCCCGGATCGCGGGCAGGCGCGTGCCCTGGGGGGACGCGGAGGAGGTCGTTCAGGATATATTCGTCCGCGCCTATATGTCGCTCTCCTCATACGCGGGGAAAGGCGATTTCAAATGGTGGCTTTCGAAAATCGCGGAGCGCACGTGCCACGATTTCTGGCGGGAAAGATACAGACGCCGCGAGCAGCCGGTGAGCGCTCTCAGCGAGGATCAGGCGAAACGGATCGCGCGCGTGGAGTCGGAACAATCGGTCCGGGCGCATGCGGACGGCACGGCGGGCCGCGAAGCGCGCGAGCTCCTCGCGTGGGCTCTCGGCAAGCTCTCGAGCGAGGACCGCGCGGTGCTCGAGCTTGTTTCTATCGAAGAGCGGCCGGTCGCGGAGGTCGCGGAGCTGCTCGGCTGGAGCGTCGTCAACGTGAAGGTCCGCGCATATCGATCGAGGAAGAAGCTGCGCGCCATCCTCGAGAGACTCATCGCGAAAGAAGGGGAGATTTATGAAACGAAATAAGGAAAGGCTCGACGAACTCGAATCGCGCCTGTTCTCCGCGTATCGTTCGGGGGATTTTCGGGCGGCGCACGCGGCCCGGAACGAATCGGTGATGCGCGAGATACGGCGGATGGGACCGGTCGAGGCGCCGAACGGCGCGCAGCTGCAGATCGGGCGGTTTGCGTGGCGTTTTTCGGCCGCCGCCTGCGTCATCGCGCTGCTCCTGCTCGCGTACGTATTCTCGAACGGATTCGTAGACTATCAGGAGCTCGCGATGCGTTTTCTCGAGAATCCGATAGATTTCATGATCTGAACGACGGCAAGGGGGAATGAGCGATGTCAGGAAATGAAACGAAAGGGAAATGGAAGCTGGTTTCGGGCGTCATCGCCGTATTCGTCGTCGGAGCGATCATCGGCGGACTTTCGGCGACCGCTCTCATACGAGGCCATTATCTGCATGTCATGAAAAGCGGCCCTCCCCGGGGAGTGCACAAGCCCATCGCGGAGAGGCTCACGGCGGATCTGGCGCTGACCAAGGACCAGCGCGTCGAGGTCGAACGAATCGTGCGGGATTTCGAGCCGCGGTTCGAGGAATTCGAGCTGCGGGCGCGCACCGAGGTCAGGGCCGTCATGACCGAGATGGAATCGAAGATACGGGAGATACTGACTCCCGAGCAACAGGTGAAGTTCGACGCCGGAATCAAGAAGATGCGCGAGGAAATGGAACGGCGGGAAGACAGGAAGCACGGGTGGAAAGGCGAGAGGCACGGAAGAGGACCGGGGGAGTGAGTATGAGAACAATACGAAGAGGGTGTGCGATCGGCGCGTGCGCGTTTCTGGCCTGGGCGGGAGCCGTCGGAGGGGTCGCGCGGGGGTCGGAGACGATGACGATCACGATCAAGGGCGCGATAGAAACGGCGCTCAAGGCGAACGTCGATCTCAGACAGGCGGCGAATCAGACCGAGTCCCGAAAGATCTCGGTCAGAAGCAGCACGATGGATTTTTTCCCGAGTCTGAGGCTTTCCCTGGGAGCGTCGAGGGGATACGGAAAGGATTATGACAGTCTTTCCGACCGGTTCGAGTGGAGCCATTCGAACTCGATGAATCTGTCGGTTTCCTCGGGTCTCGATATTTTCACCGGATTCGGGAGAATCGCCGCGCTCAAGCAGTCCCGGCTCGAGCTCGAAGCGCAGCGCAAAAGCTACGAGCGAAGCCGCGAGCAGGTGATCTTCGAGACGGTGCAGGCGTTCGTCCTCGTCGTGCTCGACGGGGATCTCATCACGGTCGACGAACAGTATCTCGAGTCGCAGCGCAAGCTGCTCTCGCAGATAGAGGCGTTCACCACGTCGGGCAAACGCCCCATCGTCGATCTCTACCAGCAGCAGGCGAGCGCGGCGGACGCGGAATCCCGCTTGCTGATCGCTCGGCGCAACCTTGAAGTGGACAAGTACCGGCTCCTGCAGATCATGGCGGTCGATCCCGGGATCGAATGCTCGATCGTCGTTCCGGACGTGGAGGACATCACCGCAGGACTCGCGGGATTCCTCCCGGAGGACGCGGCGGGGGACGCGATGGCGGGCAGGGCCGATCTGGCCGCGCAGCGCCTTCAGGTGGAGGCCGCGAAGAAGCAGCTGACGGTGAGCCGGGCCGGATACTGGCCGTCGCTGTCACTCTCGGCGGGCGCGGGGACGAGCTACCGGAGCCCGGGGAGCTACGATTTCAACGATCAGTTCTACAACAACAATCTGAACGGATCGATCGGGCTTTCGCTCTCGGTTCCGATTTTCGACCGGCTCGGCACGTACAACAGCGTCGCGCAGGCGAAGGTCGGTCTCCGGCAGGCACAGCTGGGCGCGGAGAGACTCGAGCTGCAGACGGGGGTCGAGATACGCCAGGCGCTCGAGGATTATTCGACCGCCGGGAAGGCGGTCGAGGTGGCCCAAACGCAGTCCAGGTACGGCGCGCAGGCTCTCAAGAACATGGAAGAGCGATACAAGGTGGGCGCATCGACCCTCGTGGAGCTCATGCAGGCGCGGGCTTCGAATCTCCAGAGCTCGTATAATCTCATCTACGCGAAATACGGCCGTCTCGTGAAAGGCGTCGCCGTTCTGTATTATTCCGGCGTCATCGACCGGGCAATGCCGCTTTTCGATTGACCGCATGAACGCGGTTTGAACGACGCGCATCGTGGGAGGAGAATCATCATGAAGAGAAGAACGATCCTGATCGTCGTATGTATCGTCGCCGCCGTCGCCGTGGGAATCGGCGTGATCAGGCACTTCCGCGGCGCGAAGAACGGCGGCACCCTGCAGTTTTCCGAGGTGAAGCGGGGGGATATCGTGAATACCGTTTCGAGCACGGGCACGATCAGCGCCGTGAACTCGGTCGACGTCGGCGCGCAGGTGTCTGGAATCATCAAGAAGCTGTACGTCGATTTCAACAGCGAGGTGAAGGCGGGACAGGTGCTCGCCGTGCTCGACACGACCATCATCGCGGCGCAGGCTTTCGACGCCCGGGCGGGTCTCCAGAGGAGCAAGGCCCAGCTCGATCAGGCCGCGGCGGAATACGAACGGAACAAGCCGCTCTTCGAGAACGGCTATCTCTCGGCGACGGAGTTCGTCTCGATCAAGACGAACTACGACGCCGCGGTCGCCTCGTATCAGTCGGCCGAGGCGGCT
>JBFYZM010000116.1:0-6530 GCA_041309505.1 Candidatus Krumholzibacteriota bacterium | reverse complement strand
CGGGCAGCGCGCACAACGATGGCACTCTCGCCGAAGATATTCATACGGCTCGGGCTCGCCCAGAAGGAGATCGAGACCGCGCTCGCTACGATGGAGGAAGGTCGGTCGCTCGAGGCTTCCGAGGCGTCGTCGCGGGCGTACCGCGCGATGAATCTCGCAGCGATCGAGCTTCTGCGGGTGAACGTGTCGCAGGGGGGCTCGAGCGGGAGCGGGCGCGAGCGGATGCAGCAGCTCCTCCAGCAGCAGCTCTCGCTCAAGCAGGAGCTTCAACGCATGCTCGAGCGCGGGCGAGCGGGGCAGTGGTCGATGGAGGAACGCGCGGGGATGGCCCGTCTCGCCGCGGAGCAGCGGAAGCTGGAAGAGGTCATGAAACAGATCGCCGAGGAGAGCCGCGGCGCGCGCGACGCGCTGGGGAAGCTCGACGATATCGCGGGCTCCATGGAGGAGGTCGCGCGGGATCTCGCCGAGGGGAATCTCGATCGCGATCTCGTCGAGCGGCAGGAGCGCATCCTCACGAGGATGCTCGATTCGCAGCGATCGATGCGGGAGCGCGATTACAAGAAGGAGCGTTCGAGCACGACCGCCGGTGACGTCGGGGCGCTCGCTCCCGAGCAATGGCGCGACGAGGTCGGCGACGAGGAGATCCTGCTGCGGATGATACGGCGCGCGATGCAGGAGAAGGGCCCCCGGGAATACGAGGAGCTCATCAGGGAATACTTCCGCGCGCTCTCGGAGAAGGCGAGGGAGCCGAAATGACCGGATTCGCGCGGCGGCGTGGAATGACGCGGATTCTGCGGCCGGCGGCCGTCGCGGCAGTCGCAGGGGCGCGCGCCGTCGGCGTCGCGGCGATGTGCGCGGCGATCCTCGCGTTCGCGGGAGCGCCTGCGCTCGCGCAGACCCGGCCCGGCAAGAGCCGCACGTCGGAGGCTCCCGGCGCCATGATCGATCGCGCGAACCATTTTATCATGAAGAATCGCTGCGCGGAGGCCATTCCGATCCTCGAGCGGCTCACGGCCGAGTATCCGCGGATCGCAGCCGCGAACGAGATGCTCGCAGGCTGCTATATCAAGGAGGGCCGCGCGCAGGACGCGGCATCTCTCCTCGAGCGATGCCTCGAAGCGGAGCCCGGGCAGTTCGCCTATGTCCGGGATCTCGGCCGCGCGTACATGGATCTCGGCCGGCGCGAGGACGCCGTCGCCGTCTGGCGCAGCCTGCTCGCCGGCGACGAGAAGACCGCCTCGATGTACGGCCACGTCGCGAAGATGGAGCAGGAGGCGGGGCTCTACGACGAAGCGATCGAGACGCTGCGCGCGGGAACGCGATTCACGGAGAACGCGGAATATTACTCGCGGGAGATCGTCCGTCTCGAGCGTATCATCGGCAGAGAGGAGGAAGCCTTCCGGGACGCGCTCCTTCTCATCGGGCAGAGGCAGGGCGCGCTCGAAGGCGACATACGGGGCGTCACGGAGATCTTCAGGGAATCGAAGAAGCGCGAGCGCCTCGTCGCGCTTCTCGACTCGATGACCGAAGCGGGAAGCGGCAGGAGCGGCGTATTCCGCACGCTCAAGACGATCTTTCTCGTCGAGGACGAACGCTACGAAGACGCGCGAAGGCATCTGTTCGGAGAGGGCGGCCGGGAGTTCCGCGAGGACGAGATCTACGCGCTTCTCGTCCACCTGGGGAGAACGCCGCTCGCATCGGGGGACGGGCGCCTTGCGTCGCTCCGCGACGATCTGATGCAGCGTTTTCTCGAACGGTTCGGCTCTTCGGCCTTCGCGCCGCACGTCAGGCTCATGGCCGCGGAGGGCAAGCGGGAGTCCGCGAGAAGCGCGTCCGGCCCCGCGCGCGAAAAGCTTCTCGGGGAGGCGCTCGCGCTCTCCGACGCGGCGAAACGGAGCGGTCTCGGTGCGCCGTATTACGACAAGGCCGCGATACTGAAGGCACGGGTGTATTTCGAAGACATGCATAGATCCGGGGAGGCTCTCGCGGAGCTCTCGAACGCCGGGAGGCGGGACTTCGCCTTGCGGCTTGAAGCGGAGGAGCTTCGCGGACGCATTCTCCTCGCGTCGGGTAACTGGAAGGAAGCCGCCGCCGAGCTCGGCCGCATCGCGGCGGACGCGGATACGAGCGTGGCGTTTATCGGGCGCTACGGGCTCGGGCGTCTCGCGTTTCTCGCCGGCAGGTACGAGGAGTCGGTGAAGACGCTCTCGGATCTCGCCGAAAAACATCCGTCGAGCCCGTGGGCGAACGACGCCCTCGAGCTCGCCATGGACGTGAAGGGAGCGATGCCGGAGGGGTCCGGGGCTCTCGGCCTGTATCGGGCCGCCGTGCTCGCGCGCCCGCGCGGAGAAAACGCGGCGGCGCTCGACTCCCTCTCCGCGCTCGGGAGGCGCTTCCCCGAATCGAGCCTCGCGCCGCGCGCGCTCTTCATGAAGGGGGAGATCGAGGAGGAGTCGGCCGCGCTCGGGGAGACGGCCGGCGGCGCCGGTGGATACGCGGCCGCCATGGCGGCCGCTCGCGCGGACTTCACGCGAATCGTCGAGAGCCACCCGCTCCACGAGCTCGCGCCCCGCGCGCTCGAACGCCTCGCCGAGCTCGACGCGCGGGAAAACCCCGCCGAGGCGCTCTCGCGATACGGCACGCTCATGGAGCGGTATCCCGAATATCCGTTCATGGAGCGCGTCCGCGAGCGCTACGTCGCGCTCGGAAAAACGGCGGGTCTCTCGGCGCCGGAGAAAGGCTCGAAATGAAAGCGACGCGGAGAATTCCGTTCGCGATCGGCGCACTCGTCGCGATCGCCGCGGCGGTCGCCGGAGCGGGCGCGTTCTCGGCGGCGGCGCGCGCCGATTTCCTCGTGCCGATGGATCTCGCGCAGACGAATCATCTCAAGGCGTACGGCCTCGCCTATTACGTTCTCGCCGACGGACGGGACGTGAAATGGCTCCTCAACTATCGAAACGGATCGTTCCTCATTCCCGAAAAGCCCGGCTACGCGACCGAGGCGCAGGCGCGGAACGTTCGCGTCGAGCGCGTCGACGGCGCGCAGGTGGCTTCCATTCTCCACGAAATCGACGGGGGCAACGCCGACGTGGTGCTTCTCGAGAAGGCGCCCGCGATCGCGGTGTACGCGCCGCCGAACAAGCTGCCGTGGGACGACGCCGTGATGCTCGCGCTCGATTACGCGGACATTCCGTACGCGACGGTGTACGACCAGCAGGTGCTCGCCGGGGAGCTCGAAAAATACGACTGGCTCCATCTGCACCACGAGGATTTCACGGGGCAGTACGGAAAGTTCTACGCCGGATTCAGGACTGCGGACTGGTATATCAGGGATCAGGTGCTCAACGAGAAGCTCGCCGCGTCGCTCGGGTTCAAGAAGGTCTCGGAAGAGAAGAAGGCGGTCGCGCGCGCCATCAGGGAGTTCGTCCGAGCGGGCGGCTTCGTGTTCGCCATGTGCTCGGCGACCGACTCGTACGACATCGCTCTCGCGGCCGAAGGGATCGATATCGCCCCGCGCGAGTACGACCACGACGGCACGACGCCGAATTGCGGGAAGCTCCTCGATTTCGGCAAAACGTTCGCGTTCGAGAATTTCGAGCTCAAGCTCGACCCGCTCGTGTATGAGTACTCCGACATCGACATGACCGGCGCCGCCGCCGCGCGCGGCGAGACTCGCGACTATTTCACGCTCTTCGAGTTCTCGGCGAAATACGATCCCGTGCCGACGATGCTCGTCCAGAACCACGTGCCGGTCATCAAGGGCTTTATGGGCCAGACGACGTCGTTCAAAAAGAGCCTGATCAAGAAGAAGGTGCTCATCCTCGGCGAGGTGAAGGACGGCGGCGAGGCGCGCTATATTCACGGGAGCTTCGGCCTCGGAACCTTCACGTTTCTCGGGGGGCACGACCCGGAGGATTATCAGCATCTGGTGGGCGACCCACCGACCGACCTCGGCCTTTACCCGAACTCGCCGGGATACCGGCTGATTCTCAACAATATTCTCTTCCCCGCGGCGAAGAAGAAGGAGCAGAAGACGTAAATGCGCAATCGATTGGCGATTATTCCGCTGATTTTTCTCGGCTCGGGCGTCGTGCTCACCGTGGTCGGGCTCGCGATAATGGTCGCGCGCGGGGCGGAAGCGCCGGTCGCGGCCCTCGCGCTTCTCGCGGTCGGACTCCTCGACGGCGTCATGGGCGTGATATGGACGGTGGTCACGCTGTTCTCGCGGAGAGATGAAACGCCCGGAGGGCCGGGTGACGCCGGTGCTCTCCGGGGCCGCCTGCCGGCACCGGGGCCGGAGCAGCAAGCGCGTGTCGAGGAGGCACGGCGGGCCGTCGTGCTCGCGAGCGGGCTCCTGGCCGTCATATTTCTCGGAGCAGTAATCGCGATTCTGCTTTATTTGCACGTGGTTGTGGGATGTCTGCGGAGCTGGGGACTTTTGTGAGCGTTCGGGCCGCTGCGCCGCGCGGGCGCGCCGCGCCGTCCCGGCAGGCCGCCCTTTGCAGTTGCTTTTCGTCGAGAGCGATGCTAAATTAGACACGTAGTCAGTTCAATCCGCACGCGGTGTCAGGGCCGCAACAAAGAGATCAATTAAGCTCCGGGATTCATTCAACGAGAGGAGAGACCCCATGAAGAAGCTGTTTGCGCTCGCGCTTGTATTATGCCTGATGGTGCCGGCGCTCGCCGCGGCCCAGGAGAAGCCGCCGACACCCTTCCAGATCTATTCGAAGGACAAGACCCCCGGGAATTTCATCAACGCCTACAACGCATATCACGCGCAGATGAAAGACACCGCGGATTACGGCGCCGTGACGATGCTCTCGTACCTCAATTTATACGAGCTCGACAAGAATCTCGATCTGCTCAAGGAGCACGTCGGCGAGCTCAAGAACATGCAGAAGTTCCAGTACGCCAACATTCTGCTCGAGCTCAACCGGAACGAAGAGGCGATCGCCGTCTACAGCGTGCTGAACGAAGCGAGCCCCAAGTGGTCCTGCCCGTGGCGGCACAAAGGCGAGGCGTACCACAAGATGAAGAACTACGCCGAGGCGGAGAAGGCGCTCCTCATGGCGATCGAGACACGCAAGGAGCATTACGACGCATATATCTGGCTCGCCGAAGTGTATCGCGATTGGGGAAAATACGAAGAGGGTATCAAAGCCATCAACGACGGACTCGCGCAATACGGCAAGGATATCGAGGATCCCGAAGAGGAGTACAGCAGCGCCGAGGTCGCGTTCCTCCATCTCGATTTGCTCAAGAAGGCGGGGAAATCCGGAACCGACGCGTACAAGCACGCGCTCGAGCACGCGAAAGAGCTCGCCCCCGGAGACGAGCGGCTGAAGCAGTACTAACGCCTTGATGCGAGGCGCGGCGCGCAGCGCGGCCGGCGATGAGCGCGGCTCGGCTGATGAAAAGCGCCCCGCGGCGGAAAGCGATTCTTGCGAGCGGCCCCCGGGCCCTGACGGCGCGGGGGCCGTTTTCATAATGGATCGATTGTGCTATGATGGCGCGCGCAAGGGGGGACAAGTATCAATCGCCGTTTGTTGTATACGCTCGTTCTCGCGGGTCTGTTGCTCGCCGTCGGCGTGCCCGCATGCGTCGCGGTCGGCACGGCTCCCGCCGGATTCGCCGGCAAGGTCGTCGGCGTTCACGACGGGGACTCGTTTACGATACTCCATGGGGGAAATGCCGAGAAGGTGCGGGTGAACGGAATCGACTGCCCCGAGATAGGACAGCCGTTCGGCAAGAACGCGAGGCAGTACGCTTCGGGGCTCATCTTCGGGCGAGTCGTCACCGTGATCGTCTTCGGGCGGGACCGATACGGCAGAACGATCGGCGACGCCCGTCTCGCGGACGGCAGGATGCTCAGCAGGGAGATGGTCAGGGCCGGGCTCGCGTGGCAGTATCGGAAGCACTCGAAGGACAGAGTGCTCGCGGCGCTCGAGGCGAACGCGCGGTCTTCGAAACGGGGCTTGTGGGCGGACGCGAATCCCGTGGCGCCGTGGAATTGGCGCAAGGCGGGGCGTGAGAAGTCGGCCGCGCCCGCGGCGATGAACTTCTTGCCGCCGCAACGGCCATAATGACGCGCGCGGCGTTGCGAGTTGTGCTATAATCCGAGCGAGGCGGTTGCCGGGGGGGCGACGTTTTTGGTGGGGAGGTGGATGGGATGGAGGGTCTTTCCCGGGAGCCGAAGCTTCTCGATCAGGTACATATCGCCATCCGGGCGCGCCATTACAGCTGGCGCACGGAAAAATCGTACGTTCGCTGGATTCTCCGATTCATATTATTCAACGGCAAGCGGCATCCCGCCGACATGGGCGAGCGCGAAATCACGTCGTTTCTCTCGATGCTCGCGACGCGCAAGAAGGTCAGCGCTTCCACGCAGAATCAAGCGTTGAGCGCCATCCTCTTTCTGTATCGCGTTGTATTGTCGCAGAAGTTCGACTGGCTTGACGGGATCGTCAAGGCGAAGCGGCCGGTGCGGCTGCCCGTCGTGCTTTCGCGAGAGGAAGTGAAAGCGATTCTAG
>JBFYZM010000115.1:0-14165 GCA_041309505.1 Candidatus Krumholzibacteriota bacterium | reverse complement strand
CTAGACGAGATCGTTTACGAGAACGTCACGTTCAGCTACGGGAACGATATCGACGTGCTGCGCGACGAGAGCTTTCGCATCAAGCGAGGGGAAGTCGTCGCCGTCGTAGGGCCGAGCGGCGCCGGAAAATCGACCGTCGCGGATCTGCTGCCCCGTTTCTATCGCCCGACGCGAGGGAGGATTCTCGTCGACGGGGTGGACACCGCGCGCGTATCGATAACCTCGCTCCGTTCCCTGATGGGGATCGTCACGCAGGAAACGATTCTCTTCAACGACACGATTTTCAACAACATCGCCTACGGGATGGAAGACTGCCCCGAGGAGGCGGTGGCGCGGGCGGCGAAGGCCGCCAACGCCCACGAGTTCATCCTCGCCGCTCCGAAGGGCTATCAGACGATCATCGGCGACCGAGGCGTTCAGCTCTCGGGCGGGCAGCGTCAGCGAATCGCCATCGCGCGCGCCCTTCTCAAGAATCCCAAGATCCTCATACTCGACGAAGCGACGAGTTCCCTCGACGTCGAAAGCGAGACGCTCGTGCAGGAAGCGATCGACCGGCTCATGAAGGGAAGGACGAACTTCGTCATCGCCCACCGTCTTTCCACGATACGGAACGCCGATCGGATCATCGTCATCGAGGACGGAAGGATCAGGCAGATCGGCACGCACGAGGAGTTGATCGGTGAGGAAGGGATCTACCGAAAACTGTACCACATGCACTCCAGGTCATGAGACGATCGTCGTTCTCGCTCCGAGCTGGCTGGGGGATGCCGTGATGGCGACTCCCTTTCTGTTCGCGCTGCGCCGGAGGCTGCCGGACGCCGGAATCGTTCTCGCGTGCCGGGATTACGTGGCCGAGATCTTCATGCGGAATCCGGCGATCGATTCGATCGTCGCGTACCGGGGAAGGGGCGTGCGGGCGCGAATCGCGTCGGTGCGCGGGGCAAGCGCGGACGGATTCGACGCGTGCTTCGTTCTGCCCCCGTCGTTTTCCGCCGCTCTCGTTTCCCTCGGATCGGGATCGCGGCGCAGAATCGGATATGCGGGGCAGTGGAGGAGAATCCTCCTCACGGATGCGCTGGATGAAAAGGGGTATCGCAGCGGGCATCTTTCCGCGGCGTACCTGAGACTCCTCGAGAAATACACGGGCGCGGCGGAGCCGGATCTCCCTCTCCCCGCCGTCGTGCCGCCCGATTCGTGGCGCGCCGCGGCCCGAGAGTCGGCGGGAGGCGGCGCCTATTTCGTTCTTGCGCCCGGGGCGACATACGGCTCGGCCAAGGTGTGGTCGCACGAGCGGTACGCCGAGCTCGCCGGTCGGCTCCTCGATCGGACGGGCGGAGCCGCGGTCATCGTCGGGAGGGAAGAGGAGCGAGCGGGGGCCGCAGCCCTCACGGAGAGAGTGGGATCGCGGGCGCGGAATCTCGCTGGGGCCCTGTCGCCGGCGGGGCTGCTCGCGGTTCTCCGGGGTGCCAGAATCGCGATCGGGAACGACAGCGGTCCCGTGCACGTCTCGGCGGCGCTCGGCGTGCCGACCGTGGCCGTGTTCGGGCCGACGAGCGCCGAGTGGACGGCTCCGCGCGGTCCGGCTGTTCGAATCGTGCGGGAGGATATCTCCTGCGCTCCCTGCTTCAAGCGGGAGTGCCCGTTCGGCGCCCCTCGATGTCTCGCGCAGATAGGGGTGGATCGTGTCTATGAGGCCGCGCTGTCGCTCATCGATGCGGGTTCGAGCTGAGAGGGAGTGATCCCGGCGATACCGGGAGAATCGGACGAGGAGCGTGCCGTGGATCTCGACGATGAAGCCAGGCGAAGGGGGATGAAGCTCGGAATCCTCGTAACGAGGCTTCGCTATCTCGGCGACGTCATTCTCACGACTCCCGCCGTGGCGGCGCTCAGGGAACGCTATCCTGCGGCCGAAATCCATTACGCGACCGAGCGTCCGTACGCGGATATCCTGGAAAAGAATCCCGATCTCGCGAGCGTCATCCGTCTCTCGCGGGACTCGCGGCGAGCCCTCGGGGAGATCGCGAGGATCCGGCATCTCCGCTGTACCGCGTGCATCGATCTCTTCTCCAACCCGCGAAGCGCGCTCCTTCTCTCTCTCTCGGGGATTCCGATCCGGGTAGGGGCATCGAGGGGTCTTCGGCGCAGGCTCTATACGCACCGGTCGGCGGGTCCGCTGGAGACGCGGAGCGCGATCGCGCATCATGTCGCGGCGATGAGCGTCTTCGACGTCCCAACGCGCGATTCCCTTCCGCGCGTGTATCTTGCGCGGAATGAAATCGACGACGGGCGCGAGCTGCTCGATCGGACGTTCGGAGGGAGGGAGGACGGAAGCAGAATCGTGGCGATGCATCCCGGCGGGACATGGCAATCGAAGCGCTGGCCGGCTGGATCCTTCGCGAAACTCGCGATTCTCGCTCGCGAGAGGATCGGCGCCCGCATCGTCACGGTGACGGGGCCGGGGGAAGAAGCGATCGCGGATCGGGTCCGCGAAGAATCGGGAGGCGCCGCGCGGGTGCTGCCGCTTCAGCCCCTGAGGACGATTGCGTCGGTCCTCGCCTCGTGCGACGCCGTCATCGCGAACGACGGCGGGATCATGCATCTGTCGGTCGCGCTCGGGCGTCCGACGGTCGCCGTTTTCGGTCCCACGGAGCCGGACATATGGTTTCCGTACGAGGGCAAAGGCCCCTTCGCCCTCGCGAGCCGCCGGATGGATTGCGCTCCCTGTCACAAGCACCATTGCGAGAGCGTCGCGTGCCTTGAAAGTATCGAGCCCGCGGAAGTACTCGGGCGTTTGCAGGACGTTCTTGAATGGAGAGGTCCGGCGTCTCCCGGGAGATCGGTCGATCCCTGATGCCTCATGAGGCGCCGTCGCGGTGCATGACAATTGCATAGCTCTGAAGAGGGGGCGAACGGTTCGCCGCCGCACGATTGGGCGATAGGCACGCAAGTGCTATTCCGGAAAGGCGTTATGTTAATTACGAATAGCAAAATATTACATCTCTGCATTGCCCTGGGTATCCTGCTTGGAACACTTTCCGTCCTCTTTTCCGGTCAGGCGGCGGGTGTGGAAGCGGGCGGAGCCGCATCGGCGGAGGATCCCGAGATCGCGGGTTTCAAGCTCGTGCATCTGTTTCCTCAAGTGGTGCCTTTCGGGGAAGGTGAGCTTCTGACCTTCGCCATACAGTACGGCCTGATCTATGCCGGGGACGCGACGCTCGAGGTCCGCAACATCGCCATGCTCGACAGCGTACGGGCGTACCACATCATTTCGACGGCTCGAACGAGCGGAGCGTTCGATCACGTGTTCAAGGTTCGTGACAGGCACGATTCGTTCGTCGATTACGAAAACCTGTTCTCGCTCAGCTTCGAGAAGCATCTGCGCGAGGGGAGATTCAAGCGCGACGAGAAGGTTGTTTTCGATCAGAAGAACCATGTCGCGATCTATCCGGACAAGAAGGTTCCCATCGCGCCGAACACGCAGGATTTCCTGAGCGCCGTCTATTACGCGAGAACGCTGCCGCTCGAGGTCGGTCAGGCGATCGCGATGGCGAATCATACGGGGGGGAAGAATTATCCGATCTACATCAAGGTGCTTCGCCGCGAGCGTGTCAAGGTGCCGGCGGGCGAATTCGATTGCCTCGTCGTGGAGCCGGTCCTCCAGACGTCGAGCCTCTTCGAGCATAAGGGGAAGTTGACAATATGGGTTACCGATGATACGGTCAAAATGCCCGTTCTGCTGCGATCGAAGGTGGTGATCGGCGCCTTCGAGGCGGTTCTCAAGAGCTACACGATGAGCACCGCGGAGCGGCGGATCATCGATCGGAAGGACATACCGGGACATGGCGAGTAGGTTCGACGAGATAGATCTCACGCGCGTGAGAACCGTATCCATCCGGGAGCGGGGAAGCAAGGTCACGGTGCGAGATTTCGGCGTTCCGGTCAAGGGCGGGCGCGCGTTCGCGCGCTGGAAGGAATCCCTTCCGAAGCAGTTCGCCGCCAGGCGTCTCGACACCCTCGCGCACGCGATTCGCATGGCCGCCGCGGGGCGAAAAGGCGAGATCGTCTGGATGATCGGCGCGCACGTCGTCAAGTGCGGCCTCTCTCGATATCTCATCGAGCTGATGCGGAAAGGATACGTCACCGCGATCGCCATGAACGGCGCGGCCGCGATCCACGATTTCGAGATCGCATCCTTCGGAGAAACCTCCGAGGACGTGAGCGAGAACCTCGAGCGCGGGATCTTCGGTTTCGCGAGCGAAACCGCGGAAGGGTGCTTCGCCGCGATCTCAAGGGGGCGCCCGGAAGGATGGGGGCTCGGCGAATCGCTCGGCCGCTCGCTCCAAGAAGCGAAAGCGCCGAACCGGGAGTGCAGCATTCTTGCGGCAGCGAGCCTTTTCGGCATTCCCGCCACCGTTCACGTGGCGATCGGCACGGATATCGTCCACCAGCATCCCGGTTTCGACGGCGCCGCGTGGGGTGAACTTTCGGCGAGGGATTTCCGCATACTCGCCGCGCGCGTCGAGCGTCTCGGGCGCGACGGCGGCGTGGCGCTCAATATCGGCTCCGCGGTCATTCTCCCCGAAGTATTCCTGAAGGCGTTCAGCGTCGCGCGGAATCTCGGCGCTCCCTTCGACCGGCTCACGACGTGCAATATGGATATGACGCAGCACTACCGGCCGAGAGAGAACGTGATCGAACGGCCGACCGCTTTCGGCGGCTCCGGAATCTCGATCACGGGACACCATGAAATCATGATTCCTCTGCTGTATTCACACCTGCTTTCCTGATGCGATGAATTGGAAGCTTCTCGCTATTATCGTGCTCGCCCTCGCGCTGCGGGCGATGTTCTGGCTCGAGGTTGCGGGACCGTCGGCACCGCTCCGCGGCGACGAAATCGATTATGACGCGATCGCGCGATCCGTAGCCTCCGGCAACGGTTTCTCCCTGAGCGCCGGCGAACCGACGGCTTCGCGGCCGCCGCTCTATCCGATTCTGCTCGCCGGCGTGTACCGGATCGCCGGAGCGCGGACGGAGGCGGGAAAGATTCTCCAGATCCTGCTCGGCGGCGCGATCGTTCTCCTCACGTATCTGCTCGCGCGCAGGCTTTTCGGGGAAATCGCGGCCCTCGTTACGGCGGTTCTCGTCGCGTGTAATCCATCGCTCATTTTCATCAGCTCGTATCTGCTTGCGGAAAACCTCTACATCGTGCTCCTTCTTTCGTTTCTCGTGCTGTTCGCCGTTGGTCGAGGAAGGTCGCTCTCGTACGCCGCAAGCGCTGCAGGGGGAATACTGCTCGGGCTCGCGAGCCTCGCGAGGCCCAACGCCTTTCCCTTCGCGCTGTTCGCCGCCGTGTCCGTGCTGTTCTTCGGAGCAGGCGCGCGAGGATCGCGGTTCGCGAGATCGATCGTCGTGCTCGCGGGCGTCTTTTGTGCGCTGGCGCCCTGGGCGGCGCGGAACGAGGCGCGATTCGGGAAGCCGATTCTCTTCACGACCCACGGGGGGATCACGTTCTACCAGGGGAACAACCGCGTCGCATACGATGTCCCGACCTACCGGGGGACGGTGGCGCCTCTCGATGCGCTGCCGGGATGGGACGACATCAAAGGGAAGGGGGAGGTCGCCGGCGACGCGGAGGCGTGGCGGCTCGGAATGGCGTTCGTAAGGGAAAATCCCGGTCTCGTCGCGCGGATGGCCGCGTGGAGATTCATGCGATTCTGGCGGCTCGCCGGCGACGCGCCGTTCAGCGGCGTAAAGAGCGGCTGGTGGTGGGACAAAGGCACACGGTTCGGCAGTCTGGCGAGCTCTATCGACGTCGTCTTTCTTTTCTCAGTCGTCGTCATTCCGTTGTTTGTCATCGGCCTCGCGATGACGGTTCGGCGCGCTCGCGCGCTCGTTTACCTCTACGGCGTGATTCTCGTTCATACGGCGTCAGCAGTCGTTTTTTTCGGGTCCCTCAGGGCGCGCATGGGCGTGGAGCCGATCATCGCCATTTTCGCCGGATACTGCGCGGCGCGCCTTCTCACTCGGCGCGAATGGGACGGGCATTTTGAGGATTGACAGAAAGGGCGGTTTTATGATATCATCTTGCTACTGAAGGAGGATCGTAAAGAACGTTTGCTATAGGAATTTTGCTTTGAAGCACAGAGGCTAATACCTGCCCGCTTTGAAGTAAGTTTTTATGGCAAACGTTTTGTTTTGCCCGGGCAGGTTCGACGCCCGGGTTTTTTATGGTTATGGAGGCGACAATGGCTGGATCCCCGGAACTGCAAGAAGCGGTCTACAGCAAGGAGCCGGCTGCGAGCATCGTCGAACTCAAGATGGCGCGTGAGAACCGGATCTACCATTCCCTGAAGAGGGCAACGGATATCGTCGTCGCTCTTTTCCTCCTGACACTCTTTCTTCCCATGATCCCGGTCGTGACGATGCTCATCAAGCTCGATTCGCCCGGCCCTATCTTCTTCCGGCAGAAGCGCGTCGGCAAGAACGGAAGAATTTTCAACTTCTACAAGTTCCGCTCCATGGTCAGCGGGGCGGAGAGCGGCATAGGGGCGCTCAGACCCCTGAGCGGCGTCGACGGTCCCGTTTTCAAGATCAAGGACGATCCTCGCATCACCCGTGTCGGCCGTTTCCTGCGGCGATCGAGCCTCGACGAGCTGCCGCAGCTCCTCAATGTGATCAGGGGGGAAATGAGCATCGTCGGGCCTCGACCGAACCTCCCCTCCGAAGTTTCACAGTACCTTCCCTGGCAGAAGCGGCGTCTCGACGTGACGCCGGGAATCACCTGTTTCTGGCAGATCGCAGGGCGCAGCCATATCGGTTTTCAGGAATGGATGCGTCTCGATCTCGAGTACGTGCGTAAGCGCAGCTACATCACGGATCTCAAGATCATGTTCAAAACGGTTCCTGCCGTGATCGCCAGGAAGGGAGCCTACTGATTTCCCGGGCATATATCTTGCATTTAAACAATTTAAACAAATTGACAGAGTCTCTCCCTGCATATAGAGTCTTGCTCAATTACTTGCAATTGCAGGAGTAATGGTGGATTCTCTGTTGAACGAAGGCGGATGATGGATAATCGGGGCGAAAAAGTTCTGGTCGCTCTCGGTCTGCTCTTTTTCATGCTCGGAGGGTGCGGGGGCGGCAACCGCTTTATCTCGAACCGCGGCGGAGCGATCGAGAGCGGCGAGCTCGTTCTCGATTCCATTCCGTTGCGTCCGGATCCGTCCGAGTACGTGATCGGACACGGGGACGCGATAGACATACTCTTTCTCTACAATAGCGACCTCAGCCAGATCGATCTCAAGGTAAGGCCGGACGGAAAAATCTCTCTCCCGTATGTGGGGGACATCGTCGCGGCGGGAAGGCCGGTTTCCGAGCTCGACAGCGCGATCACGGCGCGCTACGCGGAGATCATCGTCAACCCCGACATTACCGTTATCATGAGGAATTTTCGGCCGAATGTCGTCTATGTGCTTGGAGACGTCATGAACCCCGGCGGCTATGAGTATCGCACCGGCATGACGCTCGCGAACGCTCTTGCTCTGAGCGGAGGGCTCGGCAAGAGCGCGAAGAGGAATGAGGTTCTCGTCATCAGGCGTGTCGCGTCCGATCACGTCGTCGGCATCCAGGTCGATATAAACGAACTTCTCTCCGGGAAGCGGTTCGATCTCGACGTCCCGCTCCAGGCCTTCGACATCGTCTATGCGCCGAAATCGAAGATCGGGCGAGGGCAGGATTTTATGCTTGCGCTCAAAGACGTTCTCCTGACGCCATCGGAAATCTACTTGAAGGGCTGGCAGGTGGCGAACGTGAGACTCCTGTACGATTATTACAGGAAAAGCGGGACGGTGTACTAGCGGTCGCATGGAAACGTTTGAAGCAAGAAAAGAATCGACGGTAAAGGATTTCCTCGAGGTCATCTTCCGCAGGAAGTGGATCATCCTCGGCATCGTCCTCGTCTCGACGGCGATGGTCGTCATTCTCAACCTGAGGAAGCCCGCAGAATACGAGTCGGCCGCGAAGGTTCTCATCAAGCGAGGCGAAGCACCTGGCGTTTTCGACCGGGGCGTGCGCACCCTGAACTGGGAGGAGGAGATCGCCTCCCAGATCGAGATGGTGAAATCGCAGACGGTCGTGTCGAGCGCGCAGCAGATTGTGTCGCATTTCTACCCCGCGGGGTACACGACGAACCGGAAGATACAGCTCGCGAAAGTCAATTCAGGCGTCGTCACGACCTCGAACGTGATCTGGGTCACCTACGGTTCGGACGATCCCGTTTTCGTCGAGGCCGCGGTCAACGCCATCGTGACGGCCTATCGTGAATACTACAGCAACACAAAGACGCCTCCGGAGATGGAGGATTTCTTCTCGCATGAGATCCAGAGGCTTCAGGAAGAAATCGAGTACTGGCGCGAGCACAAGGAGAAGGTCCTCATGGAAGGGGATATCGTCGACATCCAGGATCAGAGGAGGAATCTCCTTACCCGCATCGATAGCTATGAGAGGGATGTGGACGATGTCGTCCGCGAGCGCCGCGAGAAGGAATCGGTGATCGGGAGGCTCGAAAGCCTTCTCGACTCGAAAATCGAGGATCTCGCCGCGATTTCGAGCGAGCTCACCGACTCTCAGCTCGAGGAAGATCTCATGAGGGATCTGCGCATCAAGCTCCAGGAGCTTCGGATCAAGGAGTCGGAATTTTCCGGCAAGTACACCGAGAAGAATCCGGAGGTCATGAGGATCCAGCAGCAGATCGAGGATCTGCGGCAGATGGTACTCGCCGAGATACGCACGCAGATCCTGCTCAACAAGAACAAGCTCCTGATCATCGAGGAGAAAGAGGGAACGCTCCGGCAGCTGCTCACCACGCTCGCGATCGAGAAATCACGCTATCCGCAGGCGGAAATCGAGCTCGATCGCATCGACGCCGCTCTCACAAAACTCAAGACAACATACGATAACGTCGTCGAGCAACAGATGGAGGCGAAGATCTCCCGGGCAAGCAATCCCGAATGGATGGTCACGATTCTCAACCCGGCGAGCCCCGCGTATCAGAAGAAGACCCGCGATTACGTTCGGATGGCTCTCGGCCCGGCGTTCAGCCTCATCTTCGCGCTCGCGATCGCCTTCTTCGTCGACAACCTCGACCATTCGATCAAGAATATCGCGGACGCCGAGGAGAATCTGGGGCTTTCCGTCCTCGCCAGTTTTCCCGAGACGGACAGGAAATGATGCGGTATGTACGAAGATTTCTATGGTTTCAAGGAGCTTCCTTTCAACGTGACGCCCGATCCGCATTTCCTCTATCGGAGCGCGAGCCATCGTGACGCGCTCGCCTACATCACGTACGGGGTGTTTCAGCGGAAAGGGTTCATCGCGGTGACGGGAGAGGTGGGCGTGGGGAAGACGACCGTCGTCGGGGCTTTCGTCGATCTTTTCCAGCCCTCGCTCGAGGTGGCGTTTATCTTCTCGACCAAGTTCCCGTTCGACCAGCTCCTGTACCTCATCTGCAGGGATTTCGGTCTCGAGGTCGAAGGCAAGAACAAGGCGCAAATGCTGCTCGCGCTCAACGACTTTCTCATCGAGCGAAACGAGGGGAACAGGAATTCGCTTCTCATCATCGACGAGGCGCAGAACCTCTCGCCGGACGTGCTCGAGGAACTCCGGATGCTCTCGAACCTCGAGACGCGGGACCGGAAACTCCTGCAGATAATGCTCGTCGGGCAGCCCGAGCTCGAGACGATCCTCAACATGAACGAGATGCGGCAGCTCAGGCAGCGGATCCCGGGAATATGCAGGATATCGATGCTGAACCGCGAGGACGTCGAGAATTACATCAAGTACCGGCTCGAGATCGCGGGGGGAAAGAACGGCGGGGCGCATTTCACCGCCGATTCGTTCGAGGAGATCCATCACTTCTCGGGAGGGATTCCGCGCCTTATCAACGTTCTGTGCGACCGGGTCCTCCTCATCGGATACGTCGCGAACACGCGCGTCATAGACGGGCGCGTTGTCCGCGAAGGGATGCGGGATCTCGCGTCGCCCGAATCGGCGGACGTGGGCCGGCGCGTGCGGCCGCGATTGTAGCGCGCCGCGCGGCGCGGGAGGTTAGGGTGAGCAAGATATACGACGCTCTGCGGAAGGCTGAGAGGGATCGTGGACGGCCGAGCGGCAAACCCGAGCGGACGGAGGAAGCGCGCGCGCCGCGGCTTCGGCACGAGTCCGTTCTCCTCGCGGGTATGGATAAGCAATTCCATCGATCGCTCCTCAATCTCAAGAATTCGATCGATTCCGGAATGAAGGGCAAGGAATCGCGCGTCATCCTCTTCACGAGCGCGATCAAGGGGGAAGGGAAAACGACCCTCGTCGCTTCCCTCGCGCGCGTTCTCGCATCAGGCGAATCGCCGAAGATACTTCTCGTAGACTGCGCGGTGCGCAATCCGGAGCTCCATCGGCTTTTCGGGCTCAAGAATGAAAAAGGCCTCGTCGACTATCTCGCGGGCCGGGCCACAATCAAGGACGTGATCCAGATCGTCGACCAGGGAGCGCTCGATCTCGTGGCGGCGGGAATGATCGAGGGCGTCGAGGGCACCCAGATGCTCTTCGGTTCGGAGCGGTTCGCGGTTTTCATCAAGGAAGTCGCCGCCGCGTACGAATACGTTCTTATCGACAGCTCGGCGATCCTCGAGGCTCCCGAAACGCCCATCCTCGGTTCCCGCGCCGACGGCATCGTGATGGTTGTATTCGCGGGCAAGACGCGCCGCGAGGTCATCAAGCGGGCGATGTTGATGGTCGAAAAGCTCGACGGCGCGCTTATCGGCACGGTTCTCAATCGGAAACGATACTATATTCCCGAATTCATCTACAGGCGGGTATAGAGCACACGGTGGAACGATCCCGCGCGTGGTGGCAAAGTCGATCGAGAGCGTTTCTCTCGGAATGCGCGCGCCTCGTCGAAAGCCGCATCGGCGGCGAAGCGATCGAGGTCGTTTTTCTATGCGGGAGCTTCGCGGCGGCGGAGGAATCGATCGTGCTCGAAACCGATCCGCCCGTTCTCCTTTCCGACGTCGATCTCGTCGTCATCGTGAAGTCGCTCGAAGCGCTCGTCGAATGGAGCGGTCGCAGGTCGGAACTGGGCGTGGCGTGCGAGGAGCTTTGGGGCGACGTGCGGTTCTCGGGAAGGGTCGACGTCGGGGTGATGCTCGCCGGGGACCTCGAGGCGATGCCGGCGAGACCCGGTGTCTACGATATGCGGGCGCTGGGGAAGGTTCTCGCGGGGAATCCCGCGATACTCGAGCGCATTCCCGCCTTTGCCCCGTCGGATATCACGGTGCGGGAGGCGGTTATTCTCATCGAGAACAGGGGTGTCTCGCTCCTCGACGCGCGCCCCGGAAAACGCGTCGGAGGGGAACCCGGGCCGTACGAGCTCTTATACCGGACCGCCCGCGTATACACCGATATCGCGGCGGCGGCGCTCTCGATCGCCGGAGCCTATGTCCCGGGCTACGCGGCCCGGGCGGAACTCATCCGCGCGAAGGCCGGGGCGGGAGGAAACGGTCCTCTTTCGGGGCTTATCGATCCTGTCCTCTGCGGCAGGATCGATCGGTGGACCGCCTTCAAGCTCGCGCCGTCGATCGCCGCCGCGGGCGTGGATGGAGGTTCCCCAAGGCTCGAGAAGCTCTGGGAAGAAGCCGCGATCGATCTCATCGCGTTCTGGAAGCGGGCCGCTACCGGGGCGTCCGGCGATCCGCGTGAATCCTCCGGGCTTTCCGCCGGCGCGCGCGCGGTGAGGACCGGCTCACCGGGAAGCCTGCGCGACCATCTCCGGGGCTGGAAGGCGTACCTCTCGAAGGTTTCCGTTCCGAGGCGAATCGAGCTGTGCGCCGCGCTCGGGACGAGGCTCTTTTCGAGGACCCCGCTCGACGCGGTGAGAGAGGAAGGCATGAGGCTGCTCGAACACCGAGTCACGTGCGGGGCGGCGGTTCCCGTGCGGGGAGCGCGGGGAGGGTTTCCATATCGCGGCGGCGATTGGGATCGAGCCGCGGAAGAGCTCTGCTCCGCCTGGAACGATATCGTTTTCGGACGCGCGAACGGGTAACGCATGAGAAGAACAACTATTGTCATACTCATCGACGCGCTCGGATTCTCCCTGGCGCGGAAACACGGCTTTCGTCCGGCCGCCCTGCCCGCGCAGGCCCGTCTCAGAACCGTTCTCGGCTTCAGCCAAGCCGCGCTCGCGTCGATATTCACCGGGGTCATGCCCGATCGTCACGGTCTCTGGATGATGTACTCGTTCGCGCGCGAGCGCTCTCCGTTCGCCTGGCTCGCGTTCGTGCCTCGCCGGGTGTCGGCGCGAAGGCTCTGGCTGCGCCGGGCGATACGGTGGCATCTCGCGAATGTGGCCGGAGTGAAGGGGTACTACAGCCTCTACGATGTTCCGAGGAACGTTCTCCCGCTTCTCGACATTCCGGCGCGGGGGGATATCTTCGCGCCGCGGGGCGCGGGCGAGACGCGGACGATATTCGATTGGCTCGAGGAGAATAGGATTCCGCGTCTCGTATGGGATTACCGGACTGAAGAGGGGCGCGCGTTCGCCGAGCTCGAGGAGGCGGTGCACGGGCGCAGGGCGTCATTCTACCTGCTTTATACGGCGGGGCTCGATTCCGAGCTGCACCGGTCCGGCACGGCGGGGGCGCGGATTCGGGAGCGCCTCGCCTGGTACGCGGAGCGGATCGAGAAGATCGCCGCCGCGGCCGGTCCCGACGCGCGCATCTTCGTTCTCGGCGACCATGGGATGTGCGACGTGCGAGGGAGCATCGATCTCATGAAGGAGGTCGAAACGCTCGGGCTCGACATCCCGCGCGATTATGTTCCCTTCTACGATTCAACGATGGCGCGTTTCAAGATCCGCTCGGCGCGCGCGCGCGACTCGCTCGGGAAGCTGCTCGGCGATCGGACCTCCGGACGCGTTCTGGGGCCGGATGAGATGCGGCGGCTCGGCACCGTGTTTCCCGACGGGCGCTTCGGGGATCTCGTATTTCTCGCGGATCCGGGGATCATCTTTCTTCCGAGCTATATGGGCGTCGAAGGCGTCGCCGCGATGCACGGCTATCATCCGGACGTCGATGAGATGTCGAGTCTCATGCTGTCGAACGGGGCGCTCCCGGAGGACGGGATGTCGCTCACGGACGTCGCGCCGCTCATCTGCCCCGGTTTCGAGCCGCGGCAAGGAGGCGAGGGAGCGTGACGATGGAAAGGGTCGGACGGGCCATGTCCTGGAGCTTCGTCGCGCGCGTCGCCGCGTTTGCCGTGGGACTTGCGGCGAACATCATCATTATCCCCGCGCTGGGCAAGCACGACTATGGGCTCTACAGCGAGATCAGAACCATCCTCCAGTTCGTTCTCGTGATCGTCATGCTGGGTGTCGACGTAGCGATCCTCAAGTTTGCCCCGATGCTGAGGGTGAACGGAGGAGGAGAGGGGTTCGCGCGGACCTTTCGACGCCTCGTTCTCCTTCAGGTGGGCGTGTGGCTCTGCGTGCTCGCGGTGAGCAGGTTCGGCGGGAACCTCGTCAGCGTCTTTTTCCGCGATCCATCCGGACGCTTCGGCTTCTACCTCGAGATCGCCGTCGTCTGCTTCATCTTCGAGCTCATGGTGCTCCTTCTGAACAACTTTTTCCAGTCGTGGTACGAGACGAAGCGCCTGGCGGCCGTCGCGGTCGCGGGAAACGCGCTCTACGTCGTGCTCATCGCGGTGACCATGCGCCTTCGGTTAGGCGTCTCGGCGGTCATCCTTTCGGCGGCGGCGATGAATTTTCTGATCATCGCGCTGCTGGTGCCCCGTGCGCGCGGGCTCTTCCGGTCGGCGAGTGCGGCCGGGGCGGCTCCAGGTGTGCGGGAGGTGCTCAAATTCTCGCTTCCGTTCGTCGTTACGGGGCTCCTCGGCCAGATTGTCTGGCGGCAGTCGGAAGTGCTCTTTCTCGGCCACTTCGCAGGAGCGGAGACCGCCGGATTCTTCAGGCTCGCCTACGTCCAGCCGCAGATGCTCCTCGAGTTCGTGCCGCTCACGGTCTGGCCGATAGTCATGGCCGGCACGAGCGAACTCTACTCGAAGGACGTCTCGAGCCTCGCGCGCTCTATTCACGTTTATTTCAAGCTCATCTTTCTCCT
>JBFYZM010000114.1:0-5044 GCA_041309505.1 Candidatus Krumholzibacteriota bacterium | reverse complement strand
GCTCGAGAATCCATCCGGCGACGTTGTCGAGAAAATACCGGTCGTGCGTGACGGCGATAACCGTTCCCGCGTAGCGCTGGAGATGCTGCTCGAGCCACGCGACGGTCTCGGCGTCCAGATGGTTCGTCGGCTCGTCGAGGAGCAGGATGTCGGGCTTTTGCAGCAGGAGCCGGCAGAGCGCCACGCGGCGCTTTTCTCCGCCGGAGAGCACTTTCACGGGCGTCTCCCCCGGCGGGCAGCGCAGGGCGTCCATCGCGAGATCGAGCCGCGAGTCGAGATCCCACGCGTCGAGGTGATCCAGCTTCTCCTGGACCTCCCCCTGGCGCTCGATGAGCTTCGTCATCTCGTCATCCGTCATCGGCGCCGCGAACTTCTCGTTGATGCGGTTGAACTCGGCGAGGAGCCCCGCGACCTCGGCGACCCCCTCCTCCACGACCTGCCGCACGGTCTTCGATTCGTCCAGGTGCGGCTCCTGCTCGAGCATTCCGATCGTGTATCCGGGAGAGAGAACGGCCTGCCCGTTGAACTCGGCGTCCGCGCCCGCGAAGATCCGCAGCAGCGAGCTCTTGCCGGAGCCGTTCAAGCCGATGACGCCGATCTTCGCGCCGTAGAAATAGGAAATGGAGATGTCCTTCAGCACCTGCTTCGTGCCGTAGAACTTGCTCACGCGCATCATCGAGTAGATGATCTTGTCCGGTGCGGGAGTGGCCATGTGATTATCCGTTCCTCCTGATTCGAAGATTATCGAAAGAATGAGTATATAGAATCGGAAATCCTCGCGAAAGCTCCTTGTTTGCCGCGCGAGAAACTGGTTGACTGTGCGTGAAACAATTGAAAGAATCCGGCCGGGACCGCGAACGATTACTTCGCGCACATCTCATGAACGAATAATCGGGCTTGAAAGGAGGCACTCTATGGGGAGCAAACAGCTATTGTATTGTTTCCTTGTCGTCGTTTGCGCGCTGACGCTCCGGCCGCCGGAGGCGCTCGCGCAATACGACGTTCCGCACGCGGTGCTGGCGGGCGGCGGCGGAATCGCAGCCGGCACGCATATCGTCTACGGCACGGTGGGCCAGCCGGTCATCGGCATTTCAGCCGGCGGCGAGAACCGGGCGAAGGCGGGTTTCTGGTATCTCGCCGGAATATCCTCCACGGTCGACGTGGCCTTTGCCGCGTGCGCGGGCGAGCTCAGGGACGACGCCGTCGTCATCTCATGGGTCCTCTCCGCGAGCGGCGGCTTCGACGGTTATAACGTCTATCGCTCGGAGAAGGCGGAAGAGGAGTTTGGCAGGATCAACGCGGCGCTCGTCAGGGAAACGAGCTACCGGGACGAGACGGCCGCGCCGGGGAACACCTACCTCTATCGCGTCGGAGCGGTGAAGGGGGAAAAGGAAACCTACTCCCTGACGATGACCGTGACGCTCCCCCCGAAACCCCTCACCCTTTATCAGAACTATCCGAACCCGTTCAATCCCTCGACGGCGATCTCGTTCTACAATCCGGTTCAACAGCTTGTGAGCGTAGCCATATATGACGTTTCGGGCGCGCGGGTCCGGATGCTCTGCGACCGGGTCATGGCAGTGGGAAAGCACTCCATTCCATGGAACGGGACAAACGACGCGGGCTCGACAGTCGGTTCGGGCGTCTATTATTACCGCCTTATCGCGGGCAAAGAGAATCTTACAAAAAAGATGGTCGTCGTGCGGTAGCTCCGCCACGGGAGCAATGAGATCAATACGGTCCCGGAAGGATGGTTCGAAATGAAACGTTCACTCGTCATCGCACTCGCGCTTCTCGCCGTTCTCTTTTCCACGGCGGGAGCGGACGTCCCCGAGCTTCTGAGCTACCAGGGGGTCCTCACCGACGGCGCGGGCGTCGCCCTGCCTGACGGCCCCTACAACGTCACCTTCAGGCTCTACGACGTCGAAGCCGGCGGGAGCGCCATCTGGACGGAGGTCCACGCCGTCACCGTATCGAAGGGCATCTTCAGCGCCAATCTCGGATGGACGCAGGCGCTCGGCGCCCTCGATTTCGATCTCCCCTACTACCTCGGCGTTTCGGTCGAGGGAGGCGCCGAGCTTTCGCCGCGCACCCTCCTCACCGACGCCGCATATGCGATGAACGCGCGGATGGTCAAGGGATCGGATCCGGCGTCGAACAAGATCCCCGCCACAGGCGACGTCGGCGTCGGAACGACGAATCCGCAGTATACGCTCCATGTCGTCGGCCCCGCATCCGATCAGGTCGCGCTCATGGTCGACGGCAAGGGTCCGGATTACACGAGTCTGTACGTGAACGCTCAGTCCGCGCCGACGGTCGGCGTCGGCTTCAGTAAGGCGAGCGTGCTGCGCGCGTATATGGGCCTCGACAACGTCAACAACTGGTATCTCGATATGACAGGCAGGCGGATGACGATGACCACCGCGGGCAAACTCGGGATCGGCACGGACATTCCGCTCGAGAGGCTGCACATCGCCGGAGGCATCATTCTCGGCAACACGGCAGCCTCGAACACCGGCGCCATTCGCTGGACCGGATCGGACTTCGAGGGATACAACGGCTCGGCGTGGCAGTCGTTCACCGCGACGGGCGGGAGCAGTCTCCCGGCGGGATCGATCGGCCAAACCCTGCGGAATGACGGCGGTGCGTGGGCCGCGACAAGCTTCCTGTACAACAACGGCTCCCAGATCGGCATCGGAACGATCTCCCCTCTCGCGAAGCTCCACCTCGAAGGCGGCGACACGAAGGAGGAGATGCTCATTAACCAGACGAGCTCGACGGGAAACGCTATCGTGAGGCTCAAGACGAACGGCGGCCTGTACGATCACTTCGGCATCCAGAAGTACGCGGCGAACTCGGGTTCGACCATCGACGGGATTTCCCTCGACAACATGTCGCTCCTCGACGCCGGGGTGCACGCCGGCCCGATGATGCTCCGCGTGGCCACGGAGAATTCGATGCATTTCCTCACGAGCAACGACGAGCGGATGCGCCTCACGGGCACGGGGGAGCTCCAAATCCGCGGCCCTGGTATCTCGACGCCGCTCGTAACGCTTTCCAGCACAACAGCCGGCGGCCTGTTCTACGGCTACGACGAGGGCAGCGACTATACCTATACGCTGCAGCCGGACTTTGACGCCGCGGGCGGCGGATTCCTTTCAATCTCCCGGAACGCCGCGGGCAGCGCCGGATTCACCGTCGACGGAAATCATATGAACACCGCTGATCCCTACGTGGCCATCGTTGGATCGGCTCAATCGGCTACTTTCAATATGAATCAAATCGGCTATACCTCGGTCACCCTGCCGCCCAACGCGATCAACAGCGGGGAGATCTACAACGAGCCCGGCGCTGCGAGCTACACCGAAGGCACGGCAACCGTCCCTCTCGATGCGACATGGACCACGATCGGCTCCCAAACGATAACCGCGCCCGATGCGGGGTACGTTCTCGTCATCGCTACCACCCAGGCATATGCCGACCATATTAACGGCACCCCAAGCTCTTTCAATTTCGGCGTGTCCGACGACGCGGCCGCGGTCCCCGACAATCAGGACGTCGCGCTCTATCTCAACGCTGCGCTGCCGACCGGCACCTACTATATCCCGGTGACCGTTCACGGCCTCTTTCAGGTCACCCCCGGAGCTCATTCCTTCTACCTGCTGGGCGGCGAGAACATCGGAAGCGGCACCGCCTACGACGTCCAGCTCACGTGCCTCTATATCCCGACCATGTACGGGACCATAGAGCCGACTCTCGTAAGCTCGAACGCCGTAAGCGACGAGAACGCCCCGGCCCGTCCCGCGATCGACGTCGCCGCGCAGCGGGCCGCCTCCATAGCGGCGAACGACGACCGCATCGCGCGGGAGCTGGCCGAGATGCGCGCGGAGAACGAGCGGATAAAGGAGAGTCTCGCGGACATCAAGAGGCAGATGGAGAGCAAATAGCCGGAACGCGTCGGCGGTATTATTTCAAAGGGCGGGCCGCTTGCAAGCGGCCCGCCCTATTACTATCGAAGCTCTTTTGCCCGAATCCCGCCCTACCGCCCGTCCGTGCCATGGCTGCTTCTCGTCGCGTACCGGTACATGAACACCGCGAGAAGAACGACCATGACGATGCCGACGATCTCCCCCCACGAATCGAGGCTCGTGCCGGGCCACGGCACCATAACGCGCGGCTGCAGGCCCGTCGCCGCGATGACCGCCGCGACGACCCCGGCGATGGAGCCGCCCGCGATGAATCCGGAAGCGACGAGAACGCCCCGCTCGCCCCGCTCCTTCGCGGCCCGTTCGTCCTTCGTGCTCTTCGCGACGAGATACGCGAGGAAACCGCCGAGGAGGATCGCCGTGTTGAGCTGGATCGGAAGATACATTCCGAGCGCGAACGCGAGCGCAGGCACGCCGATGAGGGCGAGAATCACCGAGATGATGACGCCGAACGCGAAGAGAATCCACTGGACCCCCGCGCCGCCCCCCATGAGCCCGACGATGATCTCGCGCATCGCGGACGCCTGGGGCGCCGGCATCTGCTGGGAACCGAACTCGTACGTGCTCGCGAGCAGCATCATCGCGAGGGCGCACGCCGCCGCCGAAACGAGAACCCCTGCGAACTTGAACACCTGCTGGTTGCGCGGGGTCGAACCGATCCAGTAGCCGATCTTGAGATCGGTCGCGAAGGCTCCCGCCACCGCGAGCGCCGTGCAGACCACGCCGCCGATGATCAGCGCGACGAACATTCCCGTCTCGCCGGAAAGCCCCATTCTCGCGAGGACCACGCTCGTGATGATGAGCGTGACGAGGGTCATCCCCGATACGGGGTTCGTCCCGATGAGCCCGATCGCCCGCGCGGCGACGAGCGTGAAGAGGAACGATATGACGAGCGCGATCGTCACTCCCACGAGACCGACGGACGTTCCGGTGAGGCCGGTTCTGAAGAATATGAAGAGGCACACGGCGACGGCGACGATCCCGAGGAGCACGTCGCGCATGTTGAGGTTACGGTCGGTCCTTGCGACCGCCCCGTGCCCCTCGCGCGACGCCGCGAT
>JBFYZM010000113.1:0-2859 GCA_041309505.1 Candidatus Krumholzibacteriota bacterium | reverse complement strand
ATAGAGCCGCACGTTGTCGAACCACGGCGTCGGCGTGTGCGCGGCGCAGTTCCCGTACACCATGTACCAGGCGTCGCACATGTCGACGACGCCGAGCCCTATCTGAATGGGGTCGCTCCCCGCGAGGGAGCTTATGTCCTTCTCTTCGAATACATAGGCCTGATCAGCGCCATAGTAAACGTAGTTGTCGTCGCGCCACTGGCCGGGGCATCCGTCCACGACGCTCCGGATGTGCCACCGGTAGAACACCAGATTCGTAAGAGGCAGATCGCGATATACGGTAAAACGGAGAGTACAGCCGCCGAGCTGCGAGAGATCGCCGGAGGGAATCGTGCCGTTCTGAACGTTGTTGCAGCTGAGCGAGTATTTCGTCATGTCGATGACGGGGGAGATGACGATCTCGTTCTGGCATGGGGCCTCAACGCCGCCTGTGCCCATGCAAAACGGCGTGCCGCATAATCCTCCGTCAGGAGGCCAAATGCAAAACGCACCGATAATGAAGACGATCTGCGTCGCGAAGTTGTCGTTGCAGGGGTCCCTGTCGGTCAGATTGTTCTTGAGACCGGAATACATGCCGAATCCCGGCTCGGCCGTTCCCGTCCAGATCCCGGCGATCTTCGCGCCGACAGCGACGGCCTCGAAATTCTGGTAGTTGTTGAGAGCGCCCGAGTCCTGCACCCGAATGGCGTCCACGATGCAGCCGCCGTCCGTGTTGTAGAGGCCGTCCTCGTCGCTCCACATATCGTCGGAGGTGAAGTGGAAGCGCAGCTTCGTTTTCGCCTGAGTGAGCATGACGACATGGGAAGCGATCGTATCGCCGGCGCCGGTGTACTCGGCGATCGTCCGCCAGTCCCCCCCGCCCGCATCGTATTCGACTCTCGTGAAGTCATAATCCGGCTCGGAATCATAGTGCATCTGATATGAGAGTGTAATGGCGCCGGCGAAACTGAACGTGGCCGTGCCGAGCGACTGGTCCCAACGGTTTCCATAGCCGGGGGCGTCGATCCACGAGCAGAGATATAGATCGGTCGTGCTCGAACGCGCGCCGCACCACATGGATTTCGCTCCCTCGATCGGGACGAGGCCGCCGTAGCTGCCCCCGCCGAGCCCGGCGAAATCGTCGACGCGCCAGAAATCTCCCCGCTGGGCCGATCTGTCGAAGCGCGTCCAGCCCTGCCAGGCCATCTGCTCGAAGGTGTACCATACGATGCAGAAGGTGTCGACGGCGGCGGATTCGTAGAATCCGGCGAGCCCGGGATCCGCGAATTCGGGGGATTCTTCAGGGACCCATCCCCTCGTCACGCGCATGCCGGCCGTCGATTTCTCGCGCGCGCTCGCGCCATCGGAGATCGATACACAAAGGAAGACAATCAGGAGAATCGTCGAGAACCGTTTCATGTCCAACCCCCCATCGCCGCGGACAATCAAGGTTCGCTTAACAGCACTATTAGACCACAAATCGGAGCTTTTTTCAAGCAGAACCTGCGGCCCAACCTGCCGTCTTGACACGGATTCGAGTTTTCCCTAGAGTGCGGACATCGCCTCGTAATCGAAAGGGTTGATCCTCGAATGCGCGGAAAAACAAAAAAGATCGACCGGCGGCGCACGGTGACCGACGAGCCGATGTTCGTCGATCCGGATCTGCTCGGCAGGCCCCTCGCCTCCCCGTTCAGACGCGCGGCGGCGTTCGCCGCCGATCTCGCGATCGTCCTACTGATCGCGATTCTGACAATTGTCGCCGGCAATTACATCCGCCACCCCGCGCTACTGAACGGATGCATCAAGTACCTCCGCGAAGAGCCGGGGGCCAAGAAGGATGCCCTCGAAAGGAATCTCACGGCGGACATCTACGGCGCAATAGACAAGAGGAAACCGGATCTCCTGCCCGCCGAGATGCGTTCGGCCATCGCGGCCCGCGACGACAGCGCTCTCTCGGCCTTCGTTTCGTCGCGCGGAATAAGTATCGTCATGAACCTCGATTCGAAGGAATCGAAGTTCAACGAGAAAAACGGAATACTCACCCTCGGGAGCGACGTGATAACGGGGTTCGGAGGCTTCGCGACCGGAGTGCCCTTCTTCATCGCGTACTTCACGATCCTCACCTGGGCGTTAAAAGGAAAGACCCCGGGGAAGGCGGCGGCCGGCATCAGGGTGATCGCGCTCGACGGACGGAGACTGAGCTTGTGGAATTCTTTCGGGCGCGCGGGCGGATACGCCGCTTCGGCGGCGACGGGATTCCTCGGATTCCTCGAGGCGTTCTGGCATCCGAACAGGCAGACGATCCACGACCGGATCGCCGGCACCGTCGTCACGAGGGAGAAACGCCGAAGAGGCCCGGCTATTTCAGGTACGCCCGCTCGCTCCGAAGCGCAAAGCTCTTCTCCGATATCGCCTTCTGCGTGATGACGATCCCCTGGAGATGATCGACCTCGTGCTGCATGAGCGTCGCGAGCTTCCCCTCGAGATACATGCTCCGCTTCTGCCAGTTGATGTCGCGGTACTCGACCTTGCAGCGGCGATAGCGCTTGACCTGAACGAGAAGGTCGGGGCAACTCATGCAGTCGTCCCACACGAGCGTCTTCCGGCGGTTGCGCAGTTTGATCACCGGATTGATGAGAACGACGGGCTCGTTGACGTGCATGTAGACTATTCTCTTCATGACGCCGATCTGCGGCGCGGAGATCGCGCGCCCCCATCCGTACTCGTCGCGGAACTCCGCGAGCGTGTCCGCGAGATCCTCAAGCACATCTTTGAGACCCTCGAGCTCATCGTGCTCGACCTTGCTCGATTCCTCGTACAGCTTGGGATTGCCGAGATAGAGAATGTCACGTACCGCCATACCGCTACCTTTCTGCTACG
>JBFYZM010000112.1:0-8673 GCA_041309505.1 Candidatus Krumholzibacteriota bacterium | reverse complement strand
GCTCGAGCCGTACGATATCTGGTACAACGGTTTCAGGGCGCAGAGCTCGAGTTCCCAGGAAGATCTCGATGCAATCGTCTCGCGGAAATATCCGACCCCGGCGGCGTTCGAGAAGGATATCCCGAATATCCTGATGAAGCTCGGATTCCCGGGCGATCGCGCCGCGTATATCGCGAAATATATCGCGGTCGATCCCGCTCGAGGCTCGGGCCATGCGTCGGGAGGGGGCATGCGGGGCGCCACGGCGCACCTGCGCACCCGCCTCGGGAAGAACGGCATGGATTACAAAGGTTTCAATATCGCCGTTCATGAGCTCGGCCATAACGTCGAGCAGGTTCTCTCCCTCAACGACGTCGATTACGCCCTGCTCCAGGGAGTGCCGAACACGGCGTTCACGGAGGGGTTCGCGTTCGTATTTCAGGCCCGCGATCTCGAGATTCTCGGTCTCGACGTGAAGCGCGACGAGAGAGCGGCGGCGCTCAAGACGTTGAACGACTTCTGGGGCGCCTACGAGATTTCGGCCGTTTCGCTCATCGACATGGAGGTCTGGCGCTGGATGTACGAGCATCCGGAGGCGACCCCGGCCGAGCTCAAGAACGCCGTGATCCGCATATCGATCGACATGTGGAACAAATATTTCGCGCCGGTATTCAAGACGAAGGACGTCATTCTCCTCGGCATCTATTCGCACATGATCGATTCGTCCCTCTATCTGCCCGATTACCCGATCGGGCATCTCATCGCCAATCAGATCGAGGCGCGCATGGAAGAGGCCGGCAGCGTCGGGCCCGAGTTCGAGCGAATGGCGACCTGCGGGAGCGTCGCGCCGGATCTCTGGATGAAGAACGCGACCGGTTCCCGGGTCGGGGCGGAGGCGCTCCTCGCCGCGGCCGAGAAGGCTCTCACCGTCGTCAAGGCAGGGGGTGCGAAGTAACGGTATGGGCATCAATACGGCACGAAGAGTTCTCGTCACCGGAGCCCTCGGGCAGATCGGCTCGGAGCTGACGCTCGGGCTGCGGGATCGCTACGGCGCCGATAACGTGATCGCGACGGATATCCAGCCCGATACGAAGAAAAAGCTCTCCGGCGACGTGCCGTTCGCCCTGCTCGACGTGCTCAAGATCGAGATGGTGGAAGCGGTCGTCGAGAAGTACAAGGTCAACACGATTTACCATCTCGCCGCGCTCCTTTCGGCGGTCGCGGAGAGAAAGCCGCGCGAGGGATGGGACATCAACATGATGGGCCTTCTCAACGTGCTCGACGTCGCGCGCGCGGCCAAATGCAGTCTTTTCTTTCCGAGCTCGATCGGCGCCTTCGGGCCGTCGACGCCGCACGACGGGACGCCCCAGGACACCATTCAGAGGCCCGAGTCCATGTACGGCGTGACGAAGGTCGCGGGAGAGCTTCTCTGCGATTATTACTTCAAACGGTTCGGGGTCGATGCGCGCGGCGTGCGCTTCCCCGGCATCATCTCGAACGGAACGCTTCCCGGGGGCGGGACGACAGATTACGCGGTGGAGATCTTTTATTCGGCGATCAAGACGCGAAAATATTCCTGCTTTCTCAAAGAGGGCACCTCTCTCGACATGATGTACATGCCCGACGCGATCAAGGCCGCGACAGGAGTCATGGAAGCCGACGCGGCGAAGCTGAAGCATCGGAATTCGTTCAACGTCACCGCGATGCATTTCACCCCCGAGATGCTTGCCGCGGAGATCCGGAAGCATATCAAGGACTTTACGATGGATTACCGGGTCGATCCCATGCGGCAGCGGATCGCCGATTCGTGGCCGAACTACATGGACGACAGCGCCGCGCGCGAGGAGTGGGGCTGGACGCCCGACTTCGATCTCGCGGCGATGACGGCGGACATGATCCGGGTGCTCGGGGCGAGGCACGAACAAGGCTTGCTCGTATGAAAGGACGCCGATGTACACGGAAAAACTGAAAAAGGAGCTTCAAGCGACGCTTCAGGAGATCAGGGACGCGGGGCTCTTCAAGACCGAACGGGTCATCGTCACCGAGCAGAGGCCCGAGATCAAGGTGGAATCGGGGCAGGAAGTCCTCAATTTCTGCGCGAACAACTATCTCGGTCTCTCGAACAACAAGGACCTCGCCGCCGCGGCCTCTGAAGCGATGCGGACGCGCGGCTTCGGCCTTTCCTCGGTGCGGTTCATCTGCGGAACGCAGGATATCCACAAGAAGCTCGAGCGGCGGATCTCCGAGTTCTTCGAGACGGAGGACGCAATCCTTTATTCTTCGTGCTTCGACGCGAACGGGGGCCTCTTCGAGGTGGTCCTCGGCGAGGATGACGCGATAATTTCCGACGCGCTCAACCACGCCTCGATTATCGACGGCGTCAGGCTGTGCAAAGCGAAGCGCTTCCGGTACAACAACAACGACATGGCCGATCTGCGCGCGAGGCTCGACGAGGCGAAGGCCGCCGGCGCGAAGCGGATCATGATCGCCACGGACGGAGTCTTTTCGATGGACGGCATCGTCGCGAAGGTGGACGAGATCTGCGATCTCGCCGAGAAGTACGACGCGCTCGTCATGGTCGACGATTCTCATGCGACCGGGTTCTTCGGTCCGACGGGGCGGGGTGCGGTCGAGCACTGCGGCGCGATGGGAAGAGTGGACATCATCACCTCGACCCTGGGCAAGGCGCTCGGGGGCGCATCCGGCGGCTTCACCACGGGGCGGCGGGAGATCATCGACCTTCTGCGGCAGCGGTCGCGCCCGTACCTCTTCTCGAATACGATGGCGCCCGCGCTCGTCGCCGCGTCGATCGAGGTCCTCGACATGCTCTCGCGGACGAGCGACCTCAGGGAGCGCCTCAGAAAGAATACGAAGTATTTCCGGGAAAAAATGACCGCTGCCGGCTTCAAGATCATACCGAGCGAGCATCCGATCGTGCCGGTCATGCTCGGCGACGCGAAGCTCGCGCAGACCATGGCGGCGAAGCTTCTCGGCGAAGGGATCTACGTCATCGGGTTTTTCTATCCGGTGGTGCCGAAGGGCGCGGCCCGCATCCGCACGCAGATCTCGGCCGCGCATACGACGGCGCAGCTGGACAAAGCGATCGCGGCCTTCACGAAGGTTGGTAGAGAGCTCGGAGTGATTTCCTGAAATCAGCTGCAAGGAGGGCAGGATGAATGCAGATGCGTTGAAGACGCTGACCGGATGGGTCCCCTGGCTCGGTATCGCGGGGATGATCGTCGCGGTGATTACCTATTTCGACATCATGAGGAAGCCGGCCGGGAACGAGCTGATGCAAAAGCTCTGCGACAAGATCCACCACGGCGCGTTCGTTTTTATAAAGCGGGAATACCAGATCATCGCCGTATTTATCGTGGTGGTTTTCGCGGTTCTTACGTTCACGCTCAGCGTGTGGACCGCCGTCGCGTTTCTCAGCGGGGCTCTGTGCTCGATGACGGCGGGGCTCCTCGGGATGCAGGCGTCGACGCGGAGCAACGCGCGCACGACCCAGGCGGCGATGGACGGCGGAGTGTCGAGCGCGCTCGCGGTCGCCTTCCGGGGCGGATCGGTCATGGGAATCAGCGTGGCGGCGCTGGGCCTCGTCGGGCTCGGCTTCTTCTATATGTTCACGCAGAATCCTCTCATCATCAACGGCTTCGCGATGGGGGCGAGCTCCATCGCGCTCTTCGCGCGCGTCGGCGGAGGCATCTACACGAAGAGCGCGGACGTGGGCGCCGATCTCGTCGGCAAGGTCGAGGCGGGAATTCCCGAGGACGATCCGCGGAATCCCGGCGTCATCGCCGACAACGTGGGCGACAACGTGGGCGATACGGCCGGCATGGGGGCGGATCTCTTCGAGAGCTACGTGGGAAGCGTCGTCGCGACGATGGCGATCGGCGCGATCATGATCGAGCCGATGCGTTATATGTCGCTGCCCATCGTTCTCATCGGGATCGGCCTCATCGCTTCGCTGCTCGGCATCGCGTCTATCGGATTCCTCAAACGGTTGAGTCCGGCTTCGGCGCTTCGCTACGCGACATATGTCGCCGGGCTCATTTTCATCGTCGGCGCCTTCTTCGCGACGAAGGCGATCATCGGCACCGTGAATCCGTTCTACGCGGTGCTCGCCGGCATCCTCGCGGGGATTCTCATCGGGCTCGAGAGCGAGTTCTACACATCCGGATCGCCCGTCCAGACGGTCGCGAACGCGAGCACGACGGGACCGGCGACGACGATCATCACGGGGCTCGCCGTCGGATTCGAAAGTGTCATCCTTCCGATATTGACTCTGTGCGCGGCGATTTTCATCGCGTTCCATACGAGCGGACTCTACGGAATCGCGCTCTCGGCGGTCGGTATGCTCGCGACCATCGGGATCGTCATGTCGACCGATTCGTACGGCCCGATCGCGGACAACGCAGGCGGCATCGCGGAGATGTCGCACGCGGGTCCCGAGGTTCGAAAGATCACCGACCGGCTCGATTCTCTCGGCAATACTACCGCGGCGATCGGCAAGGGCTTCGCGATCGGATCGGCGGCGCTCACGGCGCTCGGGCTCTTCAGCGCGTATCAGAATACGGTGAAGCTGGATAACATCAGCCTTTCCTCGGCGACGGTCGTCATCGGGCTCTTCCTCGGCGCGGCGGTGCCGCTCGTGATCGCCTCGCTTACCATGAAGGCGGTCGGCAAAGCGGCCAACAAGCTGGTCGTCGAGATACGCCGGCAGTTCCGCGAGATCAAGGGGCTCATGGAAGGGACGGCGGAGCCGGATACGGGCAGATGCGTCGATATCGTGACCAAGAACGCGCTCCGCGAAATGATCATTCCGGGAACGCTGGCGGTCGCCCTGCCGCTCATCGTCGGCTTCACCCTCGGGCCCGCGGCGCTCGGAGGATTCCTCGCGGGGGCGACGGTGGTAGGGGTTCTCTTCGGCATCTTCATGGCGAACGCGGGGGGTACCTGGGACAACAGCAAGAAATGGATCGAGGCGGGGAACCTCGGCGGCAAGGGAACGCCGACGCACGCCGCCGCGGTCGTCGGAGACACCGTGGGGGATCCGTTCAAGGACACCTGCGGACCGAGCATGAACATCCTGATCAAGCTCATGTCGGTCGTTGCGCTCGTGTTTGCGCCGCTCTTCATCCGGTAGGATGGGGGCTATCGAACGAAAGAGAGCGAAGCCTCTGCCTTAGACCTTGCGGAGGCTTCGCTATTGTATTTTATTCTAGATAATAATTATTAGGGTTCCATCGATCAAGGAGGTCCGTTTTGAAGAGATGCACAATGCTCGTGGTTCTCGCGGCAATGCTGGTCGTCGCGGGCTCCGCCTCTGCGGCAGAGGAAAAGAATATGGTTCCCTGCACCGTGTGCGGCTATCTGGTTCCGAAGGCCGAAGCGCTCATGGCCGAGCACGGGGGGACGACGTACTACTTCTGCGACGCAGGCTGCAAGGCGTACTTTCTCATGGATCCCGCGGCGATGGCAGCGGGGATGGATGTGGATCCGGTATGCGGCATGACGGTCAAGAAAGCGGGCTCGATCGGAGCCGTTCACAACGGACGCCAGCTGCATTTTTGCGCGAACGCCTGCAAGGATAAGTATTTCGCCAATCCGGCGGAGTACGAGATGAACTACGACGCGGTCTCGAACGAAGTGAAGCCCCAGAAAGAAATGAAGCACACGACCGTATTCGAAGGACGGCCCTTCTTCTTCGTGAGCGAGGCGAACAAGATCGCGTTCGAGAAGAATCCCGACGCGTATCTCTACGCCGAGTGCCCCGTAACCGGAAAGGTGTTCCTGCGCAAGGACGCGCCGGCCAAGGTCGTGTACGAGGGGAAGACGCGGTATTTCTGCTGCAACGACTGCCTCGAGAAGTTCAACAAGGATCCGAAGAAGTATATGGGTCCGGCGGCGGCGGGGGCGAAAGCTTGCGGCGAGAAGGACGGGAAAATCAAGAAAGCGGAAGCGGGAGCCAAGAAGGAAGCCGGCTGCGCGGCGGCCGAAGAGGGCACCTGCCCGAAGGCCAAAACCTGCGGAAAGAAATAACGCGGGGCGCATGATCGCCCTGCGCGTTATCGCGGGGCACATCCATCGAAGCGATCTTTCTGAGATCTCCGGCCGCCGGCGGCCGGAGATCTTTTTGTCTTTTGACTTCATGCGCCCCCTTGCCCTAGAATTCCAACCGTGGGAATTTCCGTAGGAATAATCGGTCTTCCGAACGTGGGCAAATCGACGCTCATGAACGCGATCTGCCACGCGGGGGCGGAAGCCTCGAACTACCCCTTCTGCACGATCGACGCGAACAAGGGCACCGTCCCCGTGCCCGACGAAAGGCTCGGCAGGCTCGCCGCGATCCTCAAGCCGAAGGAGATCATCCCCGCGACCGTCACGTTCATAGACATCGCGGGGCTCGTGAAGGGCGCGCATCGGGGGGAAGGGCTCGGGAACAAGTTTCTCCATCATGTGAGAGAGGCGAGCGTTCTCGCCCACGTGCTTAGATGTTTCCGGGACGAGGAAGTGAGCCACATGTACGGCACCGTCGATCCGCTTCTCGATATCGAGATCGTGGAAACGGAGCTCATGCTCGCCGACGTCGAGCGCGTCGAGCGGTGGCTCGAAAAGGAGCGGACGCGCGCGAAGGCGCTGAAGAAAGAGGAGCGCAAGGAGCTCGATTTCCTCGAAGCGGTTCATGCCGTTCTCCGGCGGGGGGAGCGGTTCGGGCCCGATACGGCCCCGGCGCCGATGCGGGCGCTCTACGACGAGCTCCAGCTTCTCACGTCGAAACCGAGGCTCGTCGTTCTCAATACGGGGTACGACGATCCGGCGGGACGCGGCGTTGAATGCGCGCGGGTGATCGATACATTCGGCGAGAGGAACGTCTTCGTCGTATCGGCGAAGCTCGAGGACGAGCTCGACGCCCTTTCCGACGAGGAGAGAATCCAGTTCGTGAAGGAGCTCGGGGTCGATGAACGCGCGAAGCTGAGATTCATCGAGAAATGCCACGAGCTTCTCGGGCTCGTGCGCTACTACACGAGCGCGCACGACAAGCTCCAGGCGTGGTCGGTCCCCCGGGGCACGAGCGCCCCGCGGGCGGCCGGCAGGATTCACACCGATATGGAGCGGGGATTCGTCAAGGCAGAGGTGATGAGCTACGAGCGCCTCGTTCAGTTCGGGTCGCGGGCGGCGGTGCACACGCACGGGTTCCTGAGAACCGAGGGGCACGATTACGTCATTCAGGACGGCGACGTCGTCCAGTTCCATTTCAATCCGTGAGAACGAGGGCGCGGCCCATCGAGACGCCCGCGAAACAGGTAATGAGGCATGCTCTCCCGCGGACATGAAACGATCGACCATACAGCGGACATGGGGATCCGCGGGTGGGGGAGAACGCCGGCGGAGGCCTTCGAGGAAGCCGCTGCCGCCATGATCGGGCTCATGATCGATGGGAAGGGTCTCGTTCCGTCGAAGCATTTGAAGATCGCTTCCGAGGGCGCCGATCTCGTAGAGCTTCTTCTCGAGTTTCTCAATGATATCCTGACCGAGGGAGATCTGGCGGAAACGGCGGTGCTCGAGGTAGCTGTTCCGAGGCTGGAACGCGTGGACGGGAAGTGGAAGCTCACGGCGGTCGTAAGGGGGCTCCCGCTGAGCGAGGCGCGCGGCCGGCTCCTTGTGGAGGTGAAGGCGGCGACGTTCTACGGCGCTTCGGTCAAGGAATGCGAGCCGGGAATGTGGGTTGCCCGGTGTGTGGTGGATCTCTGAGTTTGGGTCGAGAGTATATGGCAAAGTTCAAATCCGAGACCGGGCGGGGACCCAATCGATATCCAAGGAGGCGTTCCGAAATGCGATTCACGATCATGGCTCTTGCGCTTTCCGTCGCTTGTGCCGGCGCGAGCGGCGTTCTCGAAACCTCGAAAGCCAGGACAGTTGAAGCCCTGACGGTGAGACACCTGCCGAATCCGGTACCGGTGAGCTCGGCGCCCGATGCGGCGAAGAATGGAAAGAAGAAGGTCTATATCTGGAGATTCAGGACCGAGGTACGGAACAACCTCGATGTTCCGCTGCGCATCATCGAGTTCGGCAATTATAGTAGCAGGATCAACGGCGAGTGGGTTCTGGCGAATGTCAAACGTCAGATCTATACGAACGCGAATTTCTCCGAGTGGTACGTGGCGGGCGACAAGACGATCGATGGATGGATAGAGCCCGGAGCGGTCGCGGCTGACGACAACAATTGGTTCTCCGATCCAACTCCTGTGCCGGCGTTCAGGACAAAGTGGGTATATACGGCTGAAGACAAGACGGGAAGAAAGTACAGGGGCGAGTGTGAAGTCGATTTGATTCCCTGTGAGGCGGGCGGGCAGTCGAGCGCTCATGTCGATCCCTCGAGCCTCGTGCCTATCTCGGGGAAGGTCGTGGGAGCGGACGGCACCCCTCCGTCATACGCCCAGGTGCGTCTCGCCGGAGCCAACAGGCATTACGACAGGGCTCTGGAGATATCCGTCGCCGGAAAGAACGGGGAGTTTTCGATTCGGGCGCCGAAACCCGGCTGGTATTATTTATTCGTGTACTCTCCGGGATACGATTCGGCGCTGATCCCCGTCGTGCTGAGGGCGGAAGACGCCTCGGTAACGATGACGGTGAGGCCCGTTCCCCGCGATCCCAAGGGAGCCGCCGGCGTCGATGATCTCCCCGAGG
>JBFYZM010000111.1:0-3537 GCA_041309505.1 Candidatus Krumholzibacteriota bacterium | reverse complement strand
GACCATTGAAGAGCTCTTCCAGCTCGAGGAAGAGAAAGGAGATCGTAATGGCTAGATTCCTCGCACGCTTCGGCTGGCGGCCGACAAGGACGACGTTTGTCGCCGGCGCGCTCATTGCTCTCGGCGTCGTGCTTACGGGAGTGAGCTGGGGGTTCTTCTTTCTCGTCGGGCTCGGTATGCTGGGCCCCGGGCTTCTCCGCGAGCTCGGGTGGCTCAAGGACCAGGATGAGTTCCAACGCCAGGCCGCGCGGCGCGCGGGGTATCACGCCTTCCTCGCGACCGGGCTCCTCGCATTTGCCCTCATGGCGCTTCTCCGTACCGGGGAGCACGGAATAAAGGAGCCCGAGCCCGTCGTCTCGCTGCTCCTCGTCGTGCTCTGGTTCACGTGGGTGCTGAGCTCGCTCCTTGCCTATTGGGGCCCCCGGAGAACGGCGAGGACGATCCTCGTGACCTTCGGCATATTCTGGCTCATCTTCAGCGCCGCGGACAGTCTCCATAGCCTCCCTATGCTCTTCATGCAATCGCTCGTGGCGGTACCGTTCTTCGCCCTCGCGTACGTCGCGGGCAGGTGGACAAGGATTGCGGGCGTTCTCCTCATCGCCTCCGCGGCGTTCTTTTTCTACTACTTCGGCCTGTACGAGATATTCGGGTCTGCGCCTCTCGCGATCGGGAGAGGCGAAGTCATCGTGCTTTTCATCGGCCCGCTCGTCGCAAGCGGCGTGGCGCTGCTCTCGGGCCGCGGCGGAAACGACGATCCGGGGGAGCGAGAACAGGGGCCATCGCAGTGATGCACGATGAAGGAATCTTCCGGGGTGCGGGCGGCATCGAGCTCAACTACCGGCGTTGGCAGCCCGAGGGGGAAGCGCGAGCCGTTCTCGCGATCGTTCATGGCCACGGTGAGCACAGCGGGCGCTACGCGAACGTTGTTCACTCCCTCGTGCCGCGCGGCTACGCGGTATATGGTTTCGACCAACGCGGGCATGGGCGCTCTCGCGGTCAGCGCGGGCACATCGATTCCTGGGCCGAGTATCGGGAAGATCTGGGATCGTTTATGCGATGGATCGCAATTCAGGACCCGCATCGCCCGGTCTTTCTCATGGGACACAGCATGGGGGCGCTTGTTGTGCTGGATTATCTGCTTCATGATTCGAAGGGCATACGGGGAGCGATAATCAGCGGCGCGCCGATCGAGCCGGCCGGCGTCGCGAAGCCCGCGCTCGTGCTGCTGTCGCGTTTGCTGTCGAGGGTGTGCCCACGCTTTCCGTTGAGCACGACCCTGGATATATCGGCTCTGTCCCGCGATGCGGCGGTCGTGCGGGCGTATCGCGCCGATCCCCTCGTGCACGGCGCATTCACCGCCCGTTGGGGCGTCGAAGCCCTCGCCGCCGTGGCCCGGGTGAAGGCCCATGCGGCCTCGGTGCATGTCCCTATCCTGTTTATTCATGGAGGAGCCGATCGGCTGAATCTCGCGGCCGGAGTCCGGCAGTTTTTCGAGAGGGTGGCCTGCGCGGATAAAAGTCTGCAGGTCTATCCGGAAATGTTCCACGAGCTGCATAACGATCTCGGTTATGATCGGGTCTTGAGCGATCTGGATCTCTGGCTCGGGAGGCATGTATGAACGGAGCGATACCGGATACGATCCACGCGGCGTTTCGGGAGGTCGCCGCCCGGCACCCGCATAAACCGGCCCTGCGGTTCAAGGCGGAGGACGGTGAGTTCCGCAGCATCAGTTTCGAGGCTCTGGGGGATTCGGTCGATCGCCTGGCCGAATCTCTGGTGCGCATGGGCGTCGCGAAGGGAGACCGGGTGGCAATCTTCGCCTACCACGGCCCCGATTGGGTCGTGGCGGACCTCGCGGCTCTCAAGATCGGCGCGGTGATCGTTCCCCTGTACCATACGCTCTCGCCGGCGGCCGCGAAATACATCCTCAACGACTCCGCATGCAAGTTGATCTTCGTCGAAGGCAGGGAGCTGTTCGACGTGATCGTCGCGATTCGAGGGGAGATACCGTCGCTCGCGCACGTCGTCGTGTTCGACGACAAGGGGATCGTGGAGAACGGATCGTTCTCGAGGTTCGGCGCTCTGGCGGCGGCCGGCGCGGAAGCCGGGCCCGCCTCCGGCGGCATGCCGCATGCGCTATCTCCCGGCGAAGCGCCGGCCATATCTTCCGGCGACCCCGCAACGATCGTCTATACTTCGGGCACAACGGGCGCCCCGAAAGGGGTCATCCTGTCGCACGGCAATATTCTCTTCGACGCGTTCTCCGCGCTCCGGCGTTTCAGGGTCGGCCCCGACGACACGTTTCTCTCATTCCTGCCGCTCTGCCATATGCTCGAGAAGACCTGCGGGTACTACGCGATGCTCTTCGCGGGCGCGACGATCGCCTACGCGGAAGGAATCTCCACCATCGTGAGCGACGTGCAGAAGATCCGCCCGACGATCATCATCGTCGTTCCGCGCGTCGTCGAAAAGATCTATGAGGCGGTCGAGCAGAAGGTCCTGGAAGCGCCTTTCATTCGAAGAAAGCTTGTGTACGCCGCGGTGAGATGTCTCAACGAGCGCGTGAATCGCAGGTATCGGGGAGACGGGGTGCCGCTCGCGCTCCGCGCGCGATGCGCCGTGTGCGATGCCCTCGTTGCGTCCAGGTTCAGGAAGATCGCGGGAGGGAGGCTCCGCCTGCTCGTTTCCGGCGGAGCGCCGCTCGACCGGAAGCTCGCGAAGACGCTTCACGTCCTCGGCTTCAACATCGTCGAAGGGTACGGCCTGACGGAGACCGCGCCGATCGTGTGCGTCGCCGCGCTCGAGGACAATCGCCTCGGGACGGTCGGGAAGCCTCTCGCGGGCGTTGAGGTGAAGATCGGCGAATCGGACGAGATTCTCGTGAGGGGTCCGAATCTCATGTGCGGATATTTCAACATGCCCGAGGAAACGGCGAAGGCGATCGATGGCGACGGCTGGTTTCATACGGGGGACCAGGGGAAACTCGACGAACGGGGGAATCTCGTCATTACGGGGAGGCTCAAGGAGCTCATCGTCACCTCGTACGGGAAGAAGGTGGCGCCCGTTCCGATAGAAGCGGAGATCATCAAGAGCCCGTACATCGATCAGGCGCTTCTTTTCGGCGACAACAGGAAGTTCGTCACCGCCCTGATCGTCCCGCAGCGCGGGATGATCGAGCGGTATGCGCGCGACAAGGGGATCGCCGCCGCCGATTACTCCGAGATGCTCGCCCGCCGGGAGATCCGCGATCACATCGCGGCCGAGATCGAGCGGGCGACGGCGGATCTCGCGCCGTTCGAGAAGGTGAGGGCGTTCGCGCTCCTCGCCGAAGGTTTCGCCGTCGCGAACGAGCTCCTCACGCCGACTCTCAAGCTCAGGAGAAAGAAGATCGTGGAACGATACCGGAACGTGATCGATGCGTTGTACGAATTGCGCGAAGAAAGGTGAGCTATGGCGGAGACCGTTTTTCTCACGGGGGCCACGGGATATATAGGGGCGAGCCTCCTCCAGAAATGGCTCGAATCGTCCGACGCGAGG
>JBFYZM010000110.1:0-2879 GCA_041309505.1 Candidatus Krumholzibacteriota bacterium | reverse complement strand
GTAGGGCACGTTGCCGTACTCGATGACGGCTGCCTCGAGAATCGCGTCCGCCTCCGCCTCCGCGACGACCTTGAGCGTGTTGTCCCTGATGAGCCCCGCGCGCATGTTGTCGGTGATCTGAGTCTCTATATCTGGTTGGGCCGTCTCGTTCGCGAGGTTCGGAACGGCGATCCTCTTGATATCGCCCGCCGTCCGTCCCTTCGTGCTGTAGTGACCGCACGCAGGGGCGAACGCGAGAATCGCCGCGGCCGCGATGATGCTCCATGAACGCCGCATGCCCTTTTCGAATCTACTCCTTCCCCGTTTCCGGATTCTTGAGCCGGTACCGGATCTTATCCCGGTTGAGCCTCAGCAGCCGCGCCGCCGCGCTCTGATTCCCGTCCGCCTCCCGCATCGCCTTCTCGATGATCTCGCTCTCGACGCTGCCCAGGAGATCCTCGAAATCAATGCCGTCTTCGGGGAAAGGCCTGCTGAGCGCCAATTCGAGCCTCCGCACGCCCGAAAGCTCCTTTTCGGACGACAGCCCCTGCCGGATGCTCGCGGGAATATGTTGGGCGCGCAGCACGGTGTCGTCTTCGAGCAGCACGACGCGCTCGACCATGTTCTTGAGCTCCCTGATGTTGCCCGGCCACGGATAATTCAGAATGACGTCGTACGCGGCGTCGTCTATCTCCTGGAAACCTTTGTTGAACTGCTTGTTGAAGTGGTTCAGCAGATGCCGGAGCAGGAGGTAGATATCCTCCTTGCGCTCCCTGAGGGGCGGGATGAATATCGGAACGACCTTGAGGCGGTAGTAGAGATCCTCCCGGAACGCCTTCTTCTTGACCCCCGCCTCGAGATCGCTGTTCGTCGCGGAAATGATCCGCACGCTGACCTTGATATCCTTCGTGCCGCCGACGCGACGGAAGGTCATCCGCTCGAGAACGCGAAGGAGCTTGACCTGTATCGTCAAACTCATCTCGCCGATCTCGTCAAGAAAGAGCGTCCCCTTGTTCGCGAGCTCGAGGAGTCCCACCTTCTGGCTCTTCGCGTCGGTGAACGCGCCGCGCTCGTGTCCGAACAGCTCGCTCTCGAGGAGTTCCTCGGGCAGGGACGCGCAGTTGATCTCGAGAAACGGTTGATCGCGGCGCGAGCTGTAACGGTGAATCATCGTCGCGATCATTTCCTTGCCGGTGCCGCTTTCCCCCTGAATGAGGATCGTGGTCGTGTCGCTCTGGGCGATACGCTTCACGATTTCATAAATTTCCTTCATCTGCGGGCTCTCGCCGGGGACGTAATCCTCTCCCACGTCGAGCTTCAGCCGCCTCCGGAGCTCGAAGAGCTCCCGCGTGAGCTTGCGCGAATCGAGCCCCTTGCCGATCGTGATGAGAAGCTCCTCGAGATTGACCGGCTTGCTTACGAAATCGAACGCGCCTTTCTTCATGGCGGTCACGGCGGTTTCTATGTCGCCGAACGCGGTGAGCATGATGACGCACACCTCGGGAACTTCTTCCTTGATCTGCTTCAGGACGTCGAGCCCGCTCATGTCCGGAAGCTTGAGGTCGAGCAAAACGAGATCGGGCAGCTCGCTTCTGGTACGCTCGAGCGCCTCGGTCCCCGTCGCCGCGGTGAGCGCCTCGTATCCCTCCTCGCGAAGCGTCTTCTCGAGGAAGAGCCGAATCGTATCCTCGTCGTCAACGAGAAGGATTACCGGCTTCATCCGAACCCCCCTTCCTTGGTCGCGCGATCGGCAGGTATACCCTGAACGACGTTCCCTTGCCCGGAGCGGAAGAAACGGAAATGCGCCCGTGGTGGTGCTGCACGACGCTCTGGCTCACGAAAAGGCCGAGACCGGTCCCGCCCTTCGTCCTCGAGAAGAACGGCTCGAATATCTTCTCCGTGTCCTCAGGAGCGATTCCCGCGCCGTTGTCCGTAATCTCGAAACACACCATATCGCGATCCTTCTCCCGCACGACGTCGGGATCCCCCCCGTCATAGAGCCTCCCCGCGACCGAAACGGACCCTCCCGGGGGCACCGCTTCCGCGGCGTTCTTGAGCAGGTTGATGAGCACCTGCATGATCTGGTCGGGATCGACCTCGACCAGGGGAACATTATCGTCAACGGCAACCTTAAAATCAATTCCCTTGTTCATGAACAGGTCGTCGAGCGATCGCCTGCTGCGTTCGATGAGACCCGGGACGCCCGTCTTCTGGCAGAGAAGATCGTGCGGCTTGGCGACCTTGAAGAGATCGGTGATGATCCGGTTGAGTCTGTCGACTTCGGCGAGGATAAAGGAGATATTTTCGCGATGCTCGGCGCTCAGCCCCTGCGACCGGTTGATATACTGGATGCCGGCCGCTATGCCGGTGAGGGGATTCCTGATTTCGTGCGCGACCGCGGATGTGAAGCGCCCGAGCACGGCGAGGCGGTCGAGGTAGCGTATCTCCTCCTCCATTCGCTTGATCTCGCTCATATCGATGAACTCGATGATGGCGCCTTGCACGTCGCCGTCCTCCCCGGAAAGCGCCGAGGCCGTCAACCTGATCGGTATATGAATGCCGTCCTTCCGCCGGAGATACGCGTCGACATACGTGAGCGGCGAGCCGCTCTCGAGCACCGGGAACACGAGGGATTTTCTCGATCCGCCGGTCATTTCGCCGATAACGATATCGTCGATTCTGAGGCCCCGTATCTGCCGCTGCTTGAACTGGCTCATATCGCGCGCGGTGCGATTCGCGAGGGTCACGTTGCCGTCTCTGTCGGCGACGAAGACGCCGTTCAGCATCCCCTCGATGACCCGCTCCCTGAACAGCTCTTCCTGGCGGAGCTCCTGGTACAGGTACCAGTTTTCCATGTTCGAGCTTACGAGGGATCCCACCGTCTCGAGCGTCACCTGGTC
>JBFYZM010000109.1:0-4752 GCA_041309505.1 Candidatus Krumholzibacteriota bacterium | reverse complement strand
ATTCCCGCGTCGACGAGCCTCTTGACCGCCGCGCGGACGAAATCGTGCTGGCCGGGACCGATCGGAAATACACGCACCTGGATCGGCGCGAGCCAGAGCGGGAACTCTCCCGCGTAGTGCTCGGTGAGCGTGCCGATGAATCGTTCGAGCGATCCCAGGAGCGCCCGGTGAATCATGTATACGTATGCGCGCTGCCCCTCCGCGTTCACGTATTGCACGTCGAAACGCCGCGGCAGATTGAAATCGAACTGGATCGTCGTCGCCTGCCAGCCGCGGCCGATCGCGTCGATGAGCTTGAGATCGATCTTCGGACCGTAGAACACGGCTTCCCCGATCATCTTGTGATAGGGAATCCCGCGCTTTTCGATCGCGGCGAGGAGCGACGCCTCCGCGCGCTCCCATTCGTCCTCGGTCCCCGCATACTTCCCCATGTTCGAGGGATCGTGCACGCTCAGCTCGACCCGGTAGTTCTCGAATCCGAAGGAGGTGAGGAGCCGGTGGGCGAAATCGAAGCACTTATCGACCTCGTCGGTGAGCTGATCGGGCGTGCAGAAAATGTGCGCGTCGTCCTGGGTGAAGCCCCGAACCCGCAGGAGGCCGTGAAGCGTCCCCGAACGCTCGTTCCGGTAGACTGTTCCGAGCTCCGCGTAGCGGATCGGAAGATCCCGGTAGCTATGCAGCTTGGTCTTGTAAACGAGGATATGCCCGGGACAATTCATCGGCTTGAGAACGAACTCCTGATCCTCCGAGGGAATGATGAACATGTTCTCCCGATAGTAGTCGTAATGCCCCGAGGTGCGCCAGAGCTGGCTCTTCGCGATATGCGGAGTCATGATGAGCTGATAACCGTTCTTCCGGTGCTCGTCCTTCCAGTAGTTCTCGATCGTTTCGCGCAGGATGTATCCCTTCGGATACCAGAACACGAGCCCCCCTCCCGCCTCATCCTTGATATCGAACAGCTCGAGCTGGGGTCCGAGCTTGCGATGGTCCCGCCGCTTCGCTTCCTCGCGCCGGACGAGCTCCTGTTCGAGGTCTTCCTTCTTGAAGAACGCCGTTCCGTATATGCGCTGCAGCATCGGATTCCGCTCGTCCCCCCGCCAGTAGGCTCCGGCAATCGAGGTGAGCTTGAACGCCTTGGCCATTTTGATGTCGGGAACGTGCGGTCCGGCGCAGAGATCGGTGAATCCTCCGAGGCGATAGATCGAAACGATCGGAGTGGCAAGGTCCCTGATGAGCTCGACCTTGAAGGGCTGACCGAGCCCTTCGAAGAGACCGATCGCGTCGGCGCTCGCCAGCTCCTCGCGCGAAATCGCCAGGCCGCCCCCTTTGAGCATCTCCCGCATCTTCTCTTCGATGCGCTCGAGATCTTCGGGATTCAACATGGAATCCATCAGAAAATCGTAATAGAATCCGTCGTCGATCGACGGACCGATGCCGAAACGGACTCCCGGAAAGAGCTCCTGCACGGCGAGCGCCATGAGATGCGAGACGCTGTGCCGCAGCACCTCGAGCGCCTCGGGATCCTGGACGGTCACGACGCCGATATCCGCGCCGTCGGGAACGTTCGCCCGCAGATCGAGGAGCCGATCCCCCGCTTTGAAGGCCACGGCGTTGCGCCGCACGCCCTCCGGCATCTCTTTCAGCACGTCGGCGAGCGCGGCGCCCGGCGCTATCGCGCGCCGCGAGCCGTCTCTCATGATGAGCTCCGCCATATCGAATCTTCCCCGGTTATGAAAAAATGGTGGGCGATACTGGAATTGAACCAGTGACCCCCTGCATGTCAAGCAGGTACTCTAACCATCTGAGCTAATCGCCCATTCGCTCGTTTAAATTACAGTTTATAACACGAAGCCCGGCCGGGCAATGGAAATCTCGCCCCGGAGCGTTCGACGTCCCGGGGCTTCGGTTCCCATCCGCTTCTCCCGCGCCCGGGTTACTTCTTTTTCTCGTCGTCGTCGAGGACCTCGTATTCGGCGTCGACGACCGTGCCGTCATCGCTCTTCTCGCGCGGCGGCTCCGGGCGGGGCTGCTCCTCGCCGGCGGCCTCGGGACCGGGCTGCGCCGAAGCGTTCTCGTACATCTTCTGGGCCACGCGCTGCCAGATCGCGTTGTGCTTGTCGATCGCGGCGCGGAGACGTTCCTTTTCCTCTTGCTTCAACGCTTCCTTGAGATCTTCGAGCGAGCGGCGCAGCTCCGTTTCGTCTTCCGAGGAAACCTTATCCTTGTACTCGACGAGTTGCTTCTCCGTTTGATAGGCGAGCTGATCCCCCTGGTTCCGGAGATCGATGACTTCGCGTTTCGCGCGGTCCTCGGAGACGTGGCTCTCCGCGTCGGTCACCATTTGCTGGATCTCCTTCTCGGTGAGACCGCTCGAGGGCTGGATGATGATCTTCTGTTCCTTGAGCGTCGCTTTGTCTTTCGCCGAGACGTTGAGTATTCCGTTCGCATCGATGTCGAAGGTCACCTCTATCTGGGGAATGCCGCGCGGCGCCGGCGGCAGCCCCGCGAGCTGGAATCGTCCGATCGATTTGTTGCTCCCGGCCATTTCGCGCTCTCCCTGGAGCACATGGATCTCGACCGTCGTCTGGCTGTCCGCGGCCGTCGAGAATATCTCGCTCTTCCGCGTCGGGATCGTCGTGTTGCGGTTGATGAGCTTTGTCATGACGCCGCCGAGCGTCTCGATCCCGAGCGAGAGAGGCGTCACGTCGAGCAGCAGGACGTCATGCACGTCGCCGGCGAGCACTCCTCCCTGGATCGCCGCGCCGAGGGCGACGACCTCGTCCGGGTTCACGCCGCGGTGAGGCTCCATGGCGAAAAGCTCCTTCACCTTCGCCTGGACGGCCGGCATTCGCGTGGCGCCGCCGACGAGGATAACCTCTTTGAGATCGGCCGGCGTGAGACCCGCGTCCTTGAGGCAGGCCTTGCAGGGACCGACCGTTCGCTCGATGAGATCCGCGCAGAGAGCCTCGAGCTTCGCCCGGGTGAGCTTCATCGAGAAGTGTTTCGGGCCGCTCGCGTCGGCCGTGATGAACGGCAGGCTCACCTCCGCCTGGGGAACGGTCGAGAGCTCGCACTTCGCCTTCTCCGCGGCCTCGCGGAGCCGCTGCATCGCCATCGGATCGTTCGAAAGGTCGATTCCCTGCTCCTTCTTGAATTCGCCGATGAGCCATTCCATCACGCGCTGGTCGAAATCGTCCCCGCCGAGGTGCGTGTCGCCGTTCGTCGCCTTGACCTCGAAGACGCTGTCCCCGAGCTCGAGGATCGAGATATCGAACGTGCCTCCTCCGAGGTCGAATACCGCAATCGTCTTCTCGCCCTTCTTGTCGAGCCCGTACGCGAGAGACGCCGCGGTGGGCTCGTTGATGATCCGCTCCACCTCGAGGCCCGCGATTCGGCCCGCATCCTTCGTCGCCTGCCTCTGGCTGTCGTTGAAATACGCCGGAACCGTGATCACGGCGCGGGTCACCTTCTCGCCGAGATACTTCTCGGCCGATTCCTTGAGATACTGCAGAATGAACGCCGAGATCTCGGGAGGAGTGTACTCCTTGCCGTCGAGCCGCACGCGGGCGTCCCCGTTCGGTCCCTGAAAGACCTCATAGGGTACTTCGGAGATCTCGTTTGCGACCTCCGCGTACTTGCGGCCCATGAATCTCTTGATCGAGTAGACGGTGTTCTTCGGATTCGTTATCGCCTGTCTCTTGGCGAGCACCCCGATGAGTCTCTGCCCATCCTTGAATCCCACGACGGAGGGCGTCGTCCGCCCACCCTCCGGGTTCGGGATAATAACCGGCTCGCCCCCTTCGATCACCGCTACGCACGAATTCGTCGTTCCGAGATCGATACCTATTGTTTTTGACATCGCACTCACTCCTTCTTCAGTTAGATTTCATTGAGAATGAATATTACAAGTATTATACCATTCATATCGCAGTGTCAATATTTTTAAGAGATTGATGCATAACGAGATACAGCTGTACTTGGGTGGAGGCGCGGGACACCGGAAGTTCGAGGCATATAATTAACTGCCATTATTGCCATAATGGCAGCATGTGGCAGAGTTATCTTTCCTCAGCATCTTCAATAAAATTGCATCGCGCCTCTCCGTTTTCAAAAACGAGAATGACTTCCTGGCAAATTTCGAAGTTCTTCCTCGCGAGGTCGCTGTAGCTGTAAAAAACGCACATCCCCTTGTCTGCGCACTTGTTCTTCTTTCGGCATATTTCGAGCTGACCGGCGACCCACGAAGTCAGGCAATCTCCATCCTGCACTCCCCATCGCTCGCACCCCCTCGCGATATCATGCTCATGATGATAAGGGAAGAGTTGCTTCTTGATATCGAGAATGAGCTTCTCCAGTCGATTCATGCGATCGGAGCTCCTTTCCGCTCATAGAACGATGCTCGATTCTCCGCCCGAAATCCAGTAGCATGGACTTCCAATCTTTCTTTTTCAAGGGCGAAACATTTGCTTGACGAACTGGGGTAATGCACCTATATTCCATCGAGAGTCTCTGCAATCAACTCTTTGCCCTTTTTCAGGTTACTTGACATCCTGGAATCCGAGGCGCACAACCCTCGAACCCACTCCGGGATGTACCCCTGACACCGATTGCAGAGGCTCTCATTTTTTTTCCTTCAATCTCGAAACGAGCAAGATGAGCTTTTCCCGCGTGTTCTCTTCCGGGTTCTCCAGAACTGCTTCGAAGAGCTTTTGAAGGATCCTCCCCACCTCGGGACCTTCACCGATGCCGAGC
>JBFYZM010000108.1:0-2660 GCA_041309505.1 Candidatus Krumholzibacteriota bacterium | reverse complement strand
GCTCGGCCTCGACGGAAGGAATAAGAAGGTCATCGCCTTCCAGGGTGACGGCGGCGCGACGATCGGGCTCCAGCACCTGCTCGAGGCGGCGCGCTGGAACGTCGACATGACCCTCATCGTCGTGAACAACATGGTCTACGGGATGACGGGCGGACAGCCGAGCGGGCTCACCCCCTTCGGCTTCACGACGGTCATCACGCCGCAGGGACACGAGCGGCACCCGTACGATCTCTGCAGGCTCGCGTACGACGCGGGCGCCTCGTACGCGCTCAGGATAAAGGCGAAGGGGGATCTCACCGAGAAGCTCGCCGAAGCGTTCGCCGTGAAGGGCTTCTCCTTCGTCGAGATCGTCTCGCCGTGTCCGTCGTACGGCGTCAAGGGAGTCAAGGATCTCTCGGAGCTGAGCGTCGAGGAGCTCGAGCTCAGGCGCGAGCGCGAGCCGATGAAGCCTGTCCTGCGGGATTTGAAATCGCTCGTCAAGACCGAGCTCAAGGCTCTCTTCGAGGCGAAGCTCAAGGATCGAATCGCGATCGTACTCTCCGGATCGGCCGGCGAAGGCGTCCAGTCGGCCGCCGAGCTTCTCGCGGAAGCGGCCATCCTCTCGGGCCTGCGGACGACCAAGAAGGGGGATTACCCCATCACGGTCGGCACCGGCTTTTCGCTCGCGGAGGTGATCCTCTCGGAGCGGAAGATCGATTACAGCGGCATCCAGAAGCCGGACGTGATCGTCGTCACCTCCGACGACGGCCTCGCGCGGATCAAGGGCATGCTCAAGCCGGGCGATTCGACGCTCGTCATCGCCGATTCCTCGCTCCCGCTCGAAGCGGGGCCGAACGTCGTGCTGCGGGACTTCCGCGGCGTCGCCGGGAAGAAGGGCGCGTGCCTCGCCGCGATCGGCTTCTGGCTGCGGCGAAACCCGGTGATCCCGCAGGAAGCGCTCCGCGAGGTCACGAAGAAATCGAAGCACGCCGAATCGCTCATGAAATCGATTCAGAGCGCCGAGAGCCTCGAGGCCTGACCGGAAGCTCACCCGTACGTTTCGATGAATTTTCTGAAGGAGCGATCCCACGTCCGCTCCACGTCGTCGGGGAACGCGCACGCGGGAAGCTCCTTGCACCCGAGATGATATTCGATGCACGCGCAGCAATTGCCGTGACGGGAGCACCCCGCGTACGAGCAGTTGCACCCGCGCCTGTTCTCCTCGAGCCGATCGCACCGTGATGTCATTTCTCTCTCCTTTGAAGGCTTCCATTCTAACCTATTTGATCCTGTAAGGACGGAAATAAATGTGCTATACTAACGCCAAACCTTTCGAGGAAGGAAAAGGCGCCTTCTAACATGACAACACGAGCTCTCGCAAGGGTCGGCCTTGCCATTTTCCTTCTCGCCGGAAACGCGCGGGCCGGCTTGCTGACAAAACAGATATCCTTTGAGAAACCAAGCGTCGCGAGTGCGCCCGGAGGCCTCCTTCTCACGATTCCCGGCTGCCGTTCCATCGCCGGTCCCGGGGAGCCGATTCTTCCCGTGTACCCGGCCTGCTTCATCATCCCGCCCGGCGAAGCCGTTTCCCGGATCGTCGTCGAGCCGGTCGACACGATCGCGCTCGACGGATTCTACGACGTTTCCCCGATGCAGCCGCAGTCGCCCCTGGGAACGACCGCGCCTCCCGGATTTGTCAGGAACGAGGCGATCTACCGATCGTCGCAGCCCTTCCCCGCCGAACGAGGCGTGCTCGCGACCGAGCAGACAATCGCCGGGGTACGGCTCGCCTTCGTGAACGTCTATCCATGCGTGCTCGTACCGTCAACGGGCGTCGTTCTCTTTTCGCCGTCGGTGCGGGTCACGATAGAAACCGTCCCTTCGGCGGGCGCCGCGGCCTCGGCTCCCGCCGCGCGGACGCAGGCGACTCTTCGCGCCTTGCGGAACCGCGTCGAGAATCCCGACCTCGCGACTCGATACGCGCCGCGGGTTTCATCCCTCGCGGACACAGCCGTCGCGGGAGAGATCGTCCACTACGTCATTATCACGAGCCCCGACTTCGTCTCCGCCTTCCAACCCCTCGTCGATCTCAAGGCCCGCTGCGGGATGCGCGCCCGGATCGTCGACACGGGATGGATCGCGGCGAACTATAGCGGAGCCGATCTGCAGGAGAAAATCCGGCACTTCGTTCAATTCGCCTACGCGAACTGGCAGACGACGTACGTCCTCCTCGGAGGAGACAACGAGGTGATCCCGCACCGCGGCTTCTACGTGAAGGTCGGCATGAAGATCGACGCCGACGTTCCCTCCGATCTCTACTACTCCTGCCTGGATGGAAACTGGAACAACGACGGCGACGCGTACTTCGGCGAGCCGGGCGAGGAAGATCTTCTGAGCGAGGTACTCGTGGGCAGGATTCCGGTCGATTCCGCCGTCGAAATCGCGAACGCCCTCCGGAAGATCTCGAGCTACACGCTCGCTCCCGTTCCGGCGCAATGCACGAGCGTCGGATTCTTCGGGGAGCTCCTCTGGTCGATCGCGGGCGTCGACACATGGGGCGGCGACTACAAGGACGAAATCCGTTACGGCTCCTCGAGCTGGGGATTCACGACCGCGGGGGTTCCCTCCGGATTCTCGACGCCCGTCCTCTACGATTCGGAAGCCGGCTCATGGAACGTGAA
>JBFYZM010000107.1:0-7104 GCA_041309505.1 Candidatus Krumholzibacteriota bacterium | reverse complement strand
GCTCGGGCTGCGGCGACGGCATCATCCTCAAGGCGCTCATCAGGTCGCTCAAGAAGCTCGGCATCTCGAAGGACGAGGCGGTCATGGTGTCGGGGATCGGCTGCGCGAGCAGGACGGCGGGTTACATCGACATCAACACGCTCCATACGACGCACGGCCGCGCGATCGCCTTCGCGACCGGGGTGAAGCTCGCCAAACCGAACCTGCACGTGATCGTCGTGACGGGCGACGGGGACGCGACCGCCATCGGCGGGAACCATTACATACACGCCGCCCGCCGGAACATCGATCTCACCGTGCTCCTCTACAACAATTTCATCTACGGCATGACGGGCGGGCAGGTGTCCCCGACGACGCCGCGCGGCAAGATGGCCTCGACGGCGCCCTTCGGAAACCTCGAGCCCTCGTTCAACATATCGGGGCTCGCGCAGGCCGCGGGGGCTTCGTACGTCGCGCTCGGGGACGTCTATCACGTCCAGCAGCTCGACAAGCTCATCGTGTCGGCCCTGCAGAAGAAGGGCTTCTCCGTCGTGGAGATTCTCACCCCGTGCCCGACCGCTTACGGGCGGCGGAACAAGCAGGCGACGCCGGTCGACATGATGAACTGGCTCAAGGACAACGTCGTTTTGAAGGACAAGCTCGACAAGATGGCCGAGGACGAAAAGACGGGCAAAATAGCCTCAGGTGTCCTCTGGGACGTCGAGAAGCCGGAGTTTACGGCCGAATACGACAAGCTCATCGCGCGGTTGAAAGCGGAAAAGCAAGCCAAGGGATAGATGGCGGGCGGCACAACGGGAGCGACAATGGATCGATTTGAAATGCGTTTGAGCGGTTCCGGGGGCCAGGGGCTCATCCTGGCGGGAAAGATCCTCGCCGAAGCGGTGGTCATCTACGACGGCCGCAACGCGGTGCAGACCCAGAGCTACGGGCCTGAAGCCCGCGGCGGCGCGAGCAAGGCGGAGGTCGTTATCGCCGACGGCGAGATCGATTATCCGAAGGTTCTGGACCTCGATCTGCTCCTGGCTCTCACGCAGGTGTCGTGCACGAAGTACAGCAAGGATCTCAAGGCGGGCGGCACGCTCATCGTCGACTCGGGGCTCGTGAAGGACCTGCCGAAGGGGAATTACAAGCTCTACCAGGCCCCGATCACCGAGATCGCCGTGAAGAAGATCGGCAAGGCCGTCGTGACGAACATCGTCGCGCTCGGCATTCTCACGAAGATATCGGGCGTCGCCTCTGAAGACGCCGTGCGGAAGGCCATTCTCGCGCGCGTCCCCAAGGGGACCGAGGAACTGAACATGAAGGCCTTCGACGAAGGCCTCAAGGCCGGCGCGGAAGTGCTGGCTCGCTAGACACGCACATTCGGACTCGATTCTTTTCATCTCCAGAGGAGGTATTCGATGAGCGCGAGGAAAGCGAAGAGCGCGAAAAAGGCGAAGAGCGTCAAGAAGGCGCCGAAGCCGAAGAAGAAAGCAGCCGTGAAGAAGCCTGCGGCACGCAAAGCCGCTCCCCGGAAAGCGGCTCCGAAGAAGCCCGCGGCGAATAGGCCGGCGCCGAAGAAGCCGCTTGTCCTGAAGCCGCTCACGACGGAGGAACTGCTTGCGAAGGCAAAGCAGCCGGGCATCGACGCGATGGTCATGCATCCCTTCTACAAGGGGAAGATCGAGATCATGCCGAAGGCCTGCATCAGGAGCTTCGACGATTTCGCGATCTGGTACACGCCGGGCGTCGCCAAGCCGTGCCTCGATATCCGCGACAACCCGGAGAAGGTCTTCGAGCACACGAACAAGGGGAATTTCGTCGCGGTCGTCTCGGACGGCACGCGCGTCCTCGGGCTCGGCGACATCGGTCCCGAGGCGGGGCTGCCGGTCATGGAAGGCAAGGGGATGCTCTTCAAGTATCTCGGCGGCGTCGACGCCTTCCCGATCTGCGTCGATACGAAGGACCCCGACAAGCTCATCGAGTTCGTGAAGCTGCTCCAGCCGTCCTTCGGCGGCATCAACCTCGAGGATATCTCGCAGCCGAAGTGCTTCCGCGTCCTCGACACGCTCCGCAAGGAATGCCACATCCCCGTGTGGCACGACGACCAGCAGGGCACCGCGGCGGTCACCGTCGCCGGGCTCATCAACGCGATCAAGATCGTCGGGAAGGATATGGCGAAGGTCAAGGTCACGCTCGTGGGCGCGGGCGCCGCGAACATCTGCATCGCCCGCATGATCATGGTGGCCGGCGTCACGCCGAAGAACATCATCATGTGCGACAGCAAGGGCATCCTGCACAAGGGGCGCGAGGAAGAGCTCAAGCAGGATTGGAAAGAGAAGTGGGAGATGGCGCAGATAACGAACGGCGAGGGGAGAACGGGGGATGTCCCGCGCGCGATGGAAGGCGCCGATGTCCTCATCGCCCTTTCGAAGAACGGCCCCGACACAATCAAGAAGGAATGGATCGCGCGTATGGCGAAGGATTCGATAGTGTTCGTCTGCGCGAACCCGATCCCCGAGATATGGCCGTGGGACGCGAAGGCCGCCGGAGCCCGCGTCGTCGCCACGGGCCGGAGCGATTTCCCGAACCAGGTCAACAACTCGCTCGGCTTCCCGGGCATCTTCCGCGGCACCCTCGACGTGATGGCGAAGACGATCACGGACGAGATGTGCATCGCCGCCGCACGCGAGCTCGCCCGCGTCGCCGAGGATAAGGGGCTCCGCGAGGATTACCTGATCCCGACGATGGACGAGGTCGAGGTATATCCGCGGGAGGCCGCTGCGGTCGGCCGCAAGGCGGTCGAGCAGGGCGTCGCGCGCCTGAACCTGACGTGGGATCAGCTCTACAACAAGGCCGAGAAGATGATCGCGGAATCGCGCGCGAAGTTCCAGCTCCTGCAGAAGAAGGGGCTCGTCCGCCTGCCGAAGATGAAGTAACGGGCGGGCGCCCGGCGAGGCCGCTCGAAGGGTTATCGGAGACACTCGTCCGGGAATGATCGGAACCTCGGAGGCTCCCTGAACGGGAGCCTCCCTTTTTGTCTCTTGACAAATCAGAATAATCAGAATATTCATATTAATATGAATATGTGGCAGGGAAAAAGCGTGACACGAAGGAGGGGTCGCGATGACGGGAGGAAGAGAACGTGAGAAATCGAAATGCTGCGGATCGAGAGGAATGAAGCACGAGGGCATGATGGGGCGGATGAGCTGCTGCAAGATCGAGGCGGTGGTCTCGGTCGACGAACGCGGCCAGCTCGTGCTGCCGAAGGAAATTCGGGAGAAGGCCGGAATCAATGCCGGCGACAAGCTCGCTCTCATTATGCACGGATCCGGCGAAGATGCATGCTGCATCAGTCTCATCAAGACCGAAGGGCTCGCCGAGAGCGTGAAGACGATGCTCGGCCCGTTGATGAAGGATATTCTGGGCTGAATCGGGAAAAGACGACCGTAACGAAAGGAGATCGCACGTGAGAGTATGCATTCCTGCAATGGACGAGAAAGGGCTGGAGGGAATGCCGCACGGCCATTTCGGATCGTGCTCGCATTTCGTCATTCATGACACCGAGGCGGGAACCACCGATATCATCGGCAACGGGGACGGTTCTCACGAGCATGGCATGTGCCATCCGCTGTCGTCGCTCGAGGGCAGGAGCATCGACGCGATCGTCGTCGGCGGCATCGGGCAGCGAGCCCTTCTCATGCTGAACGCGGGGGGGATACGCGTGTACCGCGCGGCGCCAGGAACGATTTTTGAGAATATGGAGCTTCTGAAGGGCGGAACGCTGGCGGAAGTTACTCCTGCCGACGCATGCGGCCATCACGGCGGCGGGCACGAGTGCGGGAGGTAGGGCGATGAGAAAGGCAGACAAGATCCGTCAGGATGTCTCGCAAACATACGCGCGTGCCGTTGAGAAGCCCGCTGCGCAAGGATGCGCATGCAGCTGCTGCGGCGGTCCGGCCGCGACGGGGGTCGCGGCGAAGCTTGCGGGATACAGCCGCGAGGAGATGGCGGCGCTCCCGCCGGACGCGGTGGTCAACTCGTTCGGCTGCGGGAATCCCGTCGCTCTCGCCGCGATCCGCGAGGGGGACACGGTGCTCGATCTCGGCTCCGGCGCCGGCATCGACCTTCTGCTCGCCGCGAAGATCGCGGGTCCCCGAGGACGCGTGATCGGCGTCGACATGACTCCCGCCATGATCGAGCGCGCGCGTCAGAACGCCGCTGCGGCGGGTCTCGCGAACGTCGAAGTGCGGGAAGGGCTCATCGAGGACCTGCCTGTCGAATCCGGCTCCGTCGATCTCGTTATATCGAACTGCGTCATAAATCTGTCGCCCGAGAAGCAAAAAGTGTTCGTCGAAATCGCCCGCGTGCTCAAGCCGGGCGGACGCATATCCATCTCGGACATCGTCACGGAGAAGCTGCCGGGCTGGGTGGTCGAGCTCGGGGCGCTGTACTCGGCCTGCATCACGGGAGCGATACCGGAGGCGGAGTATCTCGAAGGGCTCCGCGAGGCGGGGCTCTCCGATATTGCCGTCAACGATCGTCTCGTGTACGATCGGGAGCAGCTCGCAGCGCTCCTCGTTTCCGATATCGCGGGGGACGATGCGCCGTGCTGCGGCGGGAAGGGGCTTCCGCGCGAGAGGATCGACGCCGCGATCGAAGAGATCGCGGGCAACGTCGCGAGCGTCCGTGTCGTGGGTCGAAAGCCCGGGGAGCCGCGCCGATGAAAGGTATCCTGTTCCTGTGCGTCGCCAACTCGGCGCGCAGCCAGATGGCCGAGGGCATTGCCCATGCGCTTGTTCCGCCGGGAGTCCGTGTCTGGTCCGCCGGCTCGAGCCCGACGCGCGTGAGATCCGAGGCGATCGCCGTTCTGCGCGAGATCGGCATCGATATCTCCGGCTATCGATCGAAGGCCGTCACGGAAGTCCCCGCAGCCGAAATCGACACGGTGATCACGCTGTGCGCCGAGGAGGTCTGCCCGCTCTTTTTCGGGAGCGCCGAGCGCCTTCATTGGCCGCTTCCCGATCCCGGCGCCGCGAAGGGCACCGAGGATGAGCGGCTCGCGGCGTTCAGAGAAACGAGAGACGAGCTTCATCGCCGAATCGAAGCGTTGCTCGCGGGAAAGGGTACGGGCGTATGACCGCTTGCATCTTCGTATCGGATCTGCACGGCAAGATAGATCGCTATCGAAAGCTCTTCGGCGCCGTATCGGGCGAAAGGCCGAAGGCCGTCTTCATCGGAGGGGATATCATGCCCAATTTCGGGCGTGCGGACACGAGGGGCGATTTTTTGGAGGATTTCCTTTTCGCGGGGCTTTCCCGCCTGCGAGACGCGCTCGGTGAGTCCTATCCGCGCGTGTTCGTCATTCTCGGCAACGACGACGGGCGCGCGGTCGAGGAATCGTTCATCGAGGCGGCCGAAGCGGGCCTCATATCCTACATACACGGAAGGAAGGAAGTGTTCGGGCGGCATACGGTCTGCGGGTACTCCTTCGCGCCGCCGAGCCCGTTTCTGCTCAAGGATTGGGAACGGTACGACGTCTCCCGCTACGTCGATCCGGGATGCGTATCTCCGGAAGAAGGGTGGAGGACCGTGGCAGTCGATCCCGACGAGGCGCGGTTCGCCACGATCGCCGAGGATCTCGATGCGCTCGCCGGATCGGACGATCTCGAAAACGCCGTTTTTCTCTTTCACGCGCCCCCGCACGAGAGCAATCTCGACCGAGCCGCGCTCGATGGGAAAACCGTCGATCACGTGCCGCTCGACGTGCACGTCGGCAGCATCGCCATTCGGCGCTTCATCGAAAAGATGCAGCCGCTTCTCACCCTCCACGGGCACATTCACGAATCCGCAAGAATCACCGGATCATGGCGCGACACGTTCGGGCGCACCATCGCACTATCCGCCGCGCACGACGGACCCGAGCTCGCGCTCGTACGCTTCGACCTCGAAAACCCATCAATGGCCACGCGGGAGCTGCTCTAGCCGGCGGCGCTCTCTGGGGAATAATCAGGAGCGTTTCTTCATCGGAAGGGGCCGGGCCGCGTCGGTGACGGCTCCGATCTTGACGGCGAAGCTCGTCTTCCGTGCGATATCGTCGTCGGTGACGATATGGACATCGAGGAGCCCGCCCGTCCGGTAGCCCGTTTGCAGGTAGTTGATCTCGTCGAGACAAAGGCTCCATCCGGCGAGCCAGAGCTCGAGCTCATCGCGCTGCTGCTTTGTGCCGCGGTGGTGAACGATGATATCGATGTCGCTTCCGAGCCCGGCCGTCGCGTTCTTCGTGCTGCCGAAAACGTAGAATCCGGCCACGCCGAACTGTTCCGGATCGAGCTGCGAGGCTATGCGCTCCGCCATCCGAAGGCGCCACACCCACAGATGATCCGATGGCCGGTCATTATTTGCCGGCTGCGCGTCGAGGCGCTCCTCTCCCGATTCCCGAGAGGCGAGAAGGGCGACCGCTTCTCCGAGCTCGGCGTTCATCAGAACCCGAAGGATCTTGCCCTCGGTCGCCTGGGGCACGTCGATGAGATGCACGACGCCGGCGAGCCGGGAGAATTCGGGCAGCACCTCGGGCAGTATGTTCTTCGACCCGAGAAGGAAGCGCTCGTTGAAGACGATCCCCTCGTCGTCGGGGAAGAGGGGAAGGTAGCGTATCTGCCCCTCGACGAGATCCTGGAAGAAATGGGTGCCGAACGAGAGGTCCGGCATGTAGTTGCCCTTCTTGCGAGCGATCTCTATGAGAACGGCGGTGTTGTTGATGTCGGAATAGGTGACGTTCTCGCCGATCTTGATATCTCCCCGGCTTCCCCACCGCCCGGGTCCCATAAGGACGAACTGGCGTTTCGGAAGAAGCTTGTTGAGATGTCCGACGGCGCGTCCGACGGCGACGAGGTCTTCCCGCTCAGGAAGCTCGGCGTACGCGAGTGGATCGACATAGACGACGTGGGTGATGTCCGGAACCCGTCCGTTCGAGATGTAGCGTTTCGCCGAGAAGACGATCCTCTCGGCGGGAATGTCCTGCGGGATGGGCGCGGGCGCGCTCGCGGGCGAAAAGCTCTGCGGGCGGCACTGGAGCAGATAGAAATCGGTTCCGTCATGCGCGAACTCGATATCGACGGGGAA
>JBFYZM010000106.1:0-7851 GCA_041309505.1 Candidatus Krumholzibacteriota bacterium | reverse complement strand
GGCATGATGAACCGCACGATATCCTTGTGGACTATAAAGGAAAGCATCTTGAGCCTGATGTAGTCGTCGCGGTAGAAGAAATAGCCCTTCTCCTTGCCCCACTGCGCGCTGGCCGACGAATCCTTGATGAGGAACCAGTCCCGGCCCCCGACCTTCGTCATCGCGAGGAGATGCACGCCGTGATCGTCCTGCGTGGTCTTGTTGTCGAACCTGAATTCTCGCGAATCCTGATCGATGCGCTCCTGCGGAATGTCGAACGTCGGCACGACCGCCGCGTTCTCGAGACCGTAGAGTCCGGGCTCGGATACGTCGCCGCCGATGGCCACCGTGTACCCGCGGTCGGCCGCCCGGGTAAGGCACTCGCAGAACTCGTCGAGAGGAACGTTCATGTAGTCCTCCGTCGGGCGCCAGTTGTCGGGAACGTCGTATCTCCCCCTCGTGTAGAACGGGATCGAAAGCGTCGACATGACCTGCACGTAGTCGTCGACGTCGAGCTTGACGACCGTGTCGAGAAACTCCTTCGGCGTATAACGCGCGCCGCCGTACTCGAACGCCTCGGGCGGCGGGCCCATATACCTGTCGAGGATCTCGCGTATCTGGCTGATGACGATACGTTCATCCCAATAGCCGTGCTCCTTCGCGAATTCGAGGTACCGGGACATTTCGGTCAACATATCCCCCTCGTCGTACTTGTCTTTCCCGGGTGCAAGCCCGGAATACGCGGCGTCCGGGACGACGCCGTATTTCTTCCAGATAATGGAAACCGCGTCCGATTCGGAGCCCGGCGCGAAAGCCTGGCATCCGCGTTTCGCGATATAGCCAAGCGTCTTCTCGACGTACTCCCAGTAGACCGTGTGCATCTCGGAGAGCTTGATCTCCTGCCCCGAGAGGCGCTTGATTTCGGATTCGAAGAACGACGTCGTCGAGAAGCTCCAGCAGGTGTTCGTGCGGTACTGCCGGTGGGGCGGAAAATGGAACGGCGCCTTGAAGGCCGCGGTCGAAGCGGGCTTCTCGATGCCGCTCCAATCGAATCGAATGACGTTCTTGTCCTTCGATCGTTTCTCCTCCTTGTCGCACCAGTCCTTCCGGATCGACGCCGAGACGCTGTCGTTCAGGGCGTTGAGACTGTCGGCTTCGCGATCCATGCTCTTGAGCACCGGGTCGCGGTATCTCTTCTCATAGCGGACCCGATCGCGATCCTTTGGCTCCTTCGCCCGGCTGATGGCCGGAAGAACGCACGCAGCCAAGAAAAATCCGGCGATGCACGCATATATGAAACGTTTCATACGAACCTCCTCGGCGCGGACGACGCTGATTCAGAAGGCCTGCAGAACCGCTCGGACCTCTCCGGGCGGCTTGTTCCTATTTGAGTTTCTTGAGCTCCCCATACCTGTAGCAATTCACCAGATGATCGTTCACCATACCGGCCGCCTGCATGAAGGCATAGCAGATCGTCGATCCCACGAACTTGAATCCTCTTTTCCGCAAATCCGCGCTCATGGCATCCGATTCGACGCTTCTCGCCGGTATCCGGCTCAAGGATCTTCGTTTGCCCAGAAGGGGTCTTGCGCCGGTGAATTGCCAGATATATCTGTCAAAAGTGCCGAATTCCTTTTGAACCTCGATGAATCGCTTCGCGTTATTCACCGTTGCCCGGATCTTCAATTGATTGCGAATAATGCCTTCATCTTCGAGCAGCTGCCGGATCTTTCGCTCCTTGTACCGGGCGATCTTGTTGAAATCAAAATAATCGAAAGCTCTCCGGAATCCTTCCCGCTTCTTGAGCACGATCGACCAGCTCAGTCCCGCCTGAAACGCATCGAGCGCCATAAACTCGAACAGCTTCCGGTCATCATGCAACGGAACGCCCCACTCTTCATCATGGTAAGCGATCATCAGAGAATCCTTGCCGGGCCAGGAGCAGGTGTTCTTCGTATCCATGGTCGGCTTGACCTTCCCCCTCATGTCGACCGGATTATATCCTGAACGCCCCCGTATCGATCCATTCGCCCTTGAGAAGCGACCACCAGTCGCCGGCGAGGCCTTCGAGCACGTACTCGTACGGAAGCCATCCGTATCCCTTCTCCCCCCACTCCACGCCCCACGAGTTCTTGACGAGAAGCGCCCCGACCGTCTCCTTCCCCCGCGGCGAGGCGTTCCGTATTCTCATGCGGTCGTCGAAGCCGACGGCCGCGACCGCGTGCCCGCCGAGGATCCTTTCGCCGGCGACGGGAAACGGCACCCGGCCCGTCGATCCGGCTTGCTCCATCGAGCTGTACACGGTGAATCCGAACATCGAGGGAAGCGACGCGGCGAGGTTCGTTTTGATCCGTGCGAGGAGATCCTCCGCCGTCGTTCCGGGCGGATCGAGACGATAGTAGCTGATCGCCCGGTAGCTCTGGGCGAACGCGTAGCAGAACGCGGTCGGCTCGACGTCGAAATCGGCCTCGCGGTAGGGCCAATGCTCCTCGGGAGGCGCGCCGAAAAGAACGAGCGCGCCCATCGTCGTCCTGAGAAAGGCGCCCGTGTCCCCTTGCGAGCCCATGAGATTCCGGGTCGCCTTGTAGAGAAAGAGCCGGGAGGCGTCGAGGTGCTTCCCGAACGCCTTCCGCTCGAAGTACTCGACGAGGGCCGCGGCGGCGTTCGCCGTGCACGAGCCGAGCGATCCCTGATTCTCGACGGGGGAACACCAGCCCCTCAGATCGACGGCAAGAGGAAGCCGCCTCTTCCGGGAGCCCGCGACGCCCGCCTTGACGAGCATGCCCTTGACCGAATCCCTGCTCCCCGCCGCCGCGAGCCTCGGGCTCGTTTCGTCATGCTCGACGGAGTAATCCCTGAAATCGGGATAATCGGGAAGCCAGCCCATGCCGTGCCCGCGAATCGAATCACTCATGCCCCGCTCCTTTCGCCCGGCGACGCCGATGTTCCTCCTCCGCAGCGGCTCCGCTCGGTCCCCCGCGCGAGGGAGGCGAAGACGCCCGCCACGCTCAATATCGCGAAGATGATAAAGGCGATCCTGAGGCTCGTCAAGAACGCCCCATGATGCTCTGATGTGATCCGGACGTCCCCGACGTGCACGGCGAACACGAGCATCGCAATCCCCATGCTGAGCATCTGTCCGATCATCCGCATCGTGGCGAGCGTCGCGGAGGCCACGCCGTAGAACCGCGGCTCGATGGAGCTCATGACGGCGTTCGTGTTCGGCGATGAGAAGAGCGCGAAGCCGAGCCCGAGGAGCATGAGGTTGAGAATCAGCACCGGCGTCGAGGTCCCGGCCCCCAGAAAGATGAGGAAGAAGAGAGCCGCGGCGGTTAATGCCATTCCCGAGGAAGCGACGATCCTCGATTCGATCCGGTCCGAGAGTCTCCCCGCGAAGGGGGAGAAACCGGCCATCACGACCGGCTGCGCGATGAGAATGAGACCGGCGCTCTGCGGCGTGAGCGCCTTGATGTACTGCAGATACAAGCTCATGAGGAAGGTTACGGCGAAGCTCGCGCTGTAGTTGATCAGGGCGGCGAGATTCGAGAAGGCAAAAACCCGGTTCCCCGCGAAGAGCTCCATATGGAGGAGCGGATGCTTCGCCCGAAGCTCCCACCGGACGAACGCGACGACGCCGATAATCCCCGCGAGCAGAAGCCCCGCCCCGGTGAGCGACGGGAGCCGCGAGAATCCGTACATGACTGCGGTGAGAGAGGTGACGCTGATCAGGGCGCCGGGGAGGTCGAACTTTTCCCCCCGAGCTTCAGCCCATTCCCCCTTGAGCTTCACGACGACGAGCGCGATCACGGCGAGACCGAGCGGCACGGTGACGAGAAAGATGCTCCGCCAGCCGAAATGCTGCGTGAGGATCCCTCCCGCGACGGGGCCGATCGAGAGCCCGACGTACACCGCCGCCGTCGTGAGCCCGAGCGCTTTCCCCCGTTCGGCGGCGGGAACGATGGAGGTCACGATCGCGACGCCGGTCGAGAAGGTCATCGAGGCGCCGATCCCCTGCAGCACCCTGAGCGCGATGAGCGGCGACGCCGAAGGCGCAAAGGCGCAGCAGGCGGACGCGATCGTGTAGGTCGACATGCCCGCGAGAAACATCCTTTTTCTGCCGTAGATATCGGCTGCCTTGCCGAACGGAATGAGGAACACGGCGGCGGCGAAAATGTACGCGGTCGCCACCCATCCGAGCGCGATCGCGGGTATAGAGAGTTCCTTCCCGATCGTCGGGAGCGCGATATTGACCGCGGAGGCCATGAACGGCGTCACGAAAGAAGCTATCGTCGCGATGAGAAGAACAATTCTCTTTTCCATCATTGCATCGAGAACCCGTGAGCGCCGATGCGCTCGCCGAGGCTCCAGTATTCCCCGTTCACGTAGACGACGAGCGGCACTTTCGAAAAATCGACGCGTCCGTTCGAGACGAGCGCCGCGTCCGCGCGCCGAGCGACGATCTCGCCGATGAACATGTCGTGGAGGCCGAGCGGCACGACCTGAATCACCCGGCACTCGAAATTGACGGGGCATTCGGCGACGATCGGCGCATCGACGGCCGAGCCGTCCATCGGCGTGAGGCCGGATCGCGCGAACTTGTCCCCGTCCCTCCCCGAGACGACACCGCAGAGATCGACCTGCCGCAGTATCTCGCGGGTCGGAACGTTCACCGTGAAGCAGCCGCTCTCCTTGATAATGCGGTGGGAGAAGCGCGACGGCCTGATGGACACGTGAACGACGGGCGGATCGGAGCAATCGACCCCGGTCCACGCGATCGTGAGGACGTTTCTCCCGAGCGACCGGTGCGCGCAGCCGACGAGGACGACGGGCGTCGGCGAAAGCATCTGCGCCTTGCCGAAGCTCATCTTGTCGATCATCGCAACCTCCCCTGTCCGCTCAATTGAAAGCCCCCTTCACGCTCGACGAGAAGGGGGCTCATGTGACGGTTCGATGAAAACGGCGTCGAGGCCGTCATCCGCATTTCGAGAAGCCGCATTCCCTGCACACCGCGCAGCCGCCCTCGTGATCGAGGGTACCTCCGCAATCGGGGCAAAAGCCCGCGATCGCGTCGCCGTGGCTCGACAGCTTCACCGCTTTCGTTCCCACGGGAGTCTTCTTCTCGAGGAGGTACCGCTCCATCGCCTTCGCGATCGCGTCGCTGCACGAGAGAATCATGCCCCCCTTTTCCCATCCGGGATTCGGGCAGCGGACCCCGTGGAGCTGCTTGACGATCGCCTTCGGGTCCAGCCCGGCGCGGAGCGACAGCGAGATGAGGCGGCTGATCGCCTCCGCCTGCGAGGAGGAGCATCCGCCCGCCTTGCCCATCTGCGTGAATACCTCGAAGAGACCGTGCTCGTCCTCGTTGATCGTGACGTAGAGGTTGCCGCAGCCGGTCGTCATCTTGCGCGTGCTCCCCGCGATCACGGAAGGACGCGCCCGCGGGGTGAGGAGCGACTCGTCGATGATCGCGAATGCCTTCTCCTCGGCGCGGTTCACCTTGCCGATGTTGAGCACCTGCTCGGAGCGGCTCCCGTCCCGATAGATCGTCACGCCCTTGCACCCGAGCTCGTACGCCTGCAGATACACCTTCTCGACATCCTCTTGGGTCGCGCTGTTCGAGAAATTGACCGTTTTCGAAACGGCGTTGTCCGTGTATTTCTGGAACGCGGCCTGGACCCGCACGTGCCAATCGGGCGTGATATCGTGCGCGGTGATGAAGATCTTGCGCCATTTCTCCGGGATCTCCTCGATCCCCTGCACGCTCCCCTTCTGCGCGATCTTCTTCATGAGCTCTTCCGAGTAGAATCCCTCGCGCGTCGCGATTCCCTTGAAAAGCGGATTGACCTCGACGAGCTCGTCGTTGTCCATGACGTTCCGCACGAACGCGACGGCGAATATCGGCTCGATGCCGCTCGAACAGCCGGCGATGATGCTCAAGGTTCCGGTCGGCGCGATCGTCGTCACCGTCGCGTTGCGCATCTTCGGGGCGCCTTCCTTGTCGAAGACGCTCCCCCTGAACGACGGGAATGTGCCGCGCTCCTCGGCGAGAGAGACGCTCGCCGCGCGCGCCTCGCGCTGGATGAATCCCATGACTTCCTCGGCGACCTCGAGCGCTTCTTCCGAATTGTACGGAATCTCGAGCTCGATGAGCAGGTCGGCGAAACCCATGACGCCGAGGCCGATCTTGCGGTTCCTGAGCGTCATCTCGCGGATCTTCTCCAGCGGGTAGCGGTTCATGTCGATGACGTCGTCGAGCAAGCGCACCGCTTTCGCGACGATGTCGCCGAGCTTCTTGAAATCGACGCGCGGCGCGCCGGTCGCGCGCTCGACCATGTGCGAGAGATTGATCGAGCCGAGATTGCACGATTCGTACGGCAGGAGCGGCTGCTCTCCGCACGGATTCGTGCTCTCGATGTCGCCGACGTGCGGCGTCGGATTGAAGCGGTTGATCCGGTCGAGAAACACGACTCCCGGCTCCCCGTTCTTCCACGCGAACTCGACGATCATCTCGAACACCTTGCGCGCGGGGATACGGTCGACCGCCTCGCCGCCGTGCGGATTGACGAGGGTGTAGGTACGGTCCTCCCTGACCGCTTTCATGAACTCGTCGGTGACTCCCACCGATAGGTTGAAATTGTTGAGTCTCGCGTTATCGCGCTTCGCCGCGATGAAATCGAGGATATCGGGGTGATCGACGCGAAGAATCGCCATGTTCGCGCCGCGACGCGTTCCCCCCTGCTTCACCGTTTCGGTCGCCGCGTCGAAGACCGTCATGAAGGAGATGGGACCGCTCGAGATCCCTTTCGTCGTTTTGACGACGTCGTTCTTGGGGCGGATGCGCGAGAAGGAGAATCCCGTTCCCCCGCCGCTCTTGTGAATGAGGGCGGTATGCTTGATCGTTTCGAAAATGCTCTCCATCGAGTCCTCGATCGGAAGCACGAAGCAGGCGGAAAGCTGCTGGAGCTCGGCTCCCGCGTTCATGAGGGTCGGCGAGTTGGGCAGAAAATCGAGGGACGCCATCATCCCGTAGTATTCCTCTTCCCACTGCCGGCAATTCTCCGCCTTGCCGTAGAGCCGCTCCGCCAGGGAAACGTTGTTCGCGACGCGCCGGAACAGCTCCTCCCCCGTCTCCGTCACGTTTCCGTCTATATCCTTGCGAAGGTAGCGCTTCTCGAGAACACGCAGGGCATTTTCGGAAAGCTGCGGCTTCATCCGCGACGAATCCATGCTAACCTCCATTCTTGCAATAAGTTATAATGATAATCCGTTTTGCCCTGCCCTCAATTTTTCATTCCTACATATTGGGGCGAGCCCGAATATTGCATACCAGATATAGGGTGTCAACAGGTAATTCGAAAAAAGAAATCCGCCCCGGCGGCGTCTTTTTCGAGGCGGCCAAGAAACGTATATCGGCTATATTAACAATGTGTTAAGCGTTTTCTCGTTTCTGCGCCGCGCTCCCGATAATATGCTCTTCCAGGAATATCGCGGCCGTGCTATACTCCGCCGCATGAATTTGAAGAAAGCTCTACCGGTGATCCTGATACTTCTCGGCGCTGTCCATGCGAATCTCGCGGCGCAGACTCTCGGGCAATTCGCGGGCGCATCCGCCGCGGCGGACGGGGAAGGATGCGTATTCATGCTCGCCGGAAACGAGGCTTTCCGCGCCGGGATCGGCGCGCGTTTCAACATATCGCGCGCGAGCGATTTCGGCCTTCAGCTCGGTCTCGACCGCTCGTGCGGCGAGAGCTTTTTCGGCGGCGGCGTCGACTTGAAAATCGTGCTCCTCGAAGGCACGGCGAGGTTCCCGGTGAGCCTCGCGCTCGACGCCTCGTTCGGAAGCCTGGCCTCCGGCGCGGCGGCGCGAATGCG
>JBFYZM010000105.1:0-4006 GCA_041309505.1 Candidatus Krumholzibacteriota bacterium | reverse complement strand
GGACCGGCGCACTGGGAAGACATCGCGCGGCTCAGGGAATCGGTTTCCATCCCCGTTATCGCGAACGGGGACGTCAAATGCGCGGCGGATTACCGCGAGATCACGCGCGTAACCGGTTGCTCGAGCGTTATGATCGGGAGAGGCGCCATCGGGAATCCCTTTATATTCCGCGATATCCGCGCGATCGCGGAGGGACGGGAACCGCCGGTCGCCTCGAACGCGGAGCGTCTCGCCGTTCTGGAGCGGCACGTGAAGCTTCAGGTCGCTTACTTCGAGGAGCGGGCCGGTATCAGGGAGATGAGAAAATTCTATCGCTGGTATCTGAAATCGTTCGAGGGCATCAAGAAATACCGGGGGGGGCTCACTGGCGCGGAAACGTGCGCCGGGGTTCTCGAAATCGTCATGAGCATCAGAGAGGAGCTTGAAGAGAATGGAAGAAGCGCGTCTGAAAAAGCTTCTTGATCGCGTGGCGGGGGGGAAGCTCGGCGTCGCCGAGGCGCTCGAACGCCTCAAGGTGCTCCCCTTCGAGGATCTCGGCTTCGCGAAGGTGGATCACCACCGCGCGATCCGGCGGGGATTCCCCGAGGTGATCTTCTGCGAGGGGAAAACCGCCGCCGAGATCGTGAAGATCGCGAAGAACGTGACCGCCCGGGGGTCGAATCTTCTCGCGACGCGCTGCGACGCGGCGCTCTTCAGGAAAATCTCCCCGTCCCTGCGCGGCGCCGTCTATCATAAGGAAGGAAGGCTCTTCGCGATCGAGCGCGTCAAGGCGAAGCGGATCGGGCTCGTCGCCGTCGTCTCGGGGGGCACCTCGGACCGACCGGTCGCCGAGGAGGCGGCGCTCACCGCGCAGCATCTCGGATGCGGCGTCGACCGGCTCTACGACGTCGGCGTCGCCGGCATCCACCGGCTCCTCTCGTCGTGGGAGCGGATCCGCGCGGCCGACTGCATCGTCGTCGTCGCCGGCATGGAGGGGGCCCTCGCGAGCGTCGTGGCGGGAATCGCCGACGCGCCGCTCATCGCCGTCCCGACGAGCGTCGGGTACGGAGCGAGCTTCGGCGGGCTCTCGGCGCTTCTCACCATGCTCAACAGCTGCGCGGGGGGCGTCACGGTCGTCAACATCGACAACGGTTTCGGCGCGGGCTTCGCCGCCGCGACTATCGTCAAGCGCGCGCGGCGGGGCAACGCGTAAGGAGGAAGACGTGGCAGCTCGGTCCGGATCGAAGCAGGCACCAGGCATCATCGTCGTCGACGCCGCGGGGGGCTTAAGCGGCGACATGTTCCTCGCGGGGCTTTTCGAACTCGGCGCCGATCCGAAACGGGTCGCCCGCGAGGTGCGGAAGCTTCCCGGGCTCGAGCCTTTTTCGATAGGGGTCGAGCGGGTGAATCGCGGGGGAATCGCGGCGGCGCGCGCGAAGGTCCGCTGCCCGGGGCACGCCCGCGAGCGCGACCTCGCCGCCATTCTCGCCATGATCGGGAAATCGCGCCTCGGGGAGCGCGTGAAGGAGATGTCGGCGAAAACGTTCCGGATTCTCGGAGCGGCCGAGGGGAAGATCCACGGCGTCGCGGACGATCACGTTCATTTTCACGAGGTGGGAGCCGTCGATTCGATCGTCGATATCGTGGGCGGCGCCGCCGCTCTCGAGACGCTCGGATTCCCGCCGCTCTTCCACCGTCCGTTCAGGCTCGGCTGCGGTTTTATCGAGATCTCGCACGGGAGATATCCGATCCCCGCTCCCGCGACCCTCGAGATTCTCAGGGGGAGAACGGTGATTCTCAATAACGAGGAGGGCGAGGTCGTCACGCCGACCGGGGCCGCGCTCATGAAGGCGCTCGCGGAGGAGCTTCCCGAGCTTTTCTCGTTCGTTCCGCGCCGGATCGTGTACGCCGCCGGCACTCGGGAGGCAGGGCCGGCGCCGGGCATGCTCCGCCTCATCGAGGCGGAGGCGCGCTCGTTCACCGGAGAGGTCACGGTGCTCCGCACGACGATCGACGACATGAATCCCGAGCTGTACGGCTGGGTGACGGAGCGGCTCTTCGAGGCGGGGGCGCTCGACGTATTTCTCACGCAGATAATCATGAAGAAGGGGCGTCCGGGAGTTCTCCTCACCGTTCTCTGCGAAGGCGCCGCCGGGAACGCGCTTCTCGAAATCATATTCCGCGAGACAACGACGCTCGGCGTCCGCGTGAGCCGCGAGGCGCGCTCGGAGCTGGAGCGCTGGACCGAGAAGGTCGACACGATCTATGGACCGATGCAGGTGAAGTGTGCCCGCCTGAACGACGGAAGCGTGAAAACGTCGCCCGAATACGAAGCGTGCAGGGCCGCCGCCGAGTCGCGCCGGGTGCCGATCGGAAACGCGTACGAGGCGGCGCGCGCCGGTCGTCCGCGGAAAAAAAGAGAAAAATGAAATTCGTTTCTATCGCCGCTCTCTTCTCGTGCGCCGGGCTCCTCTCGTGCGCCGCGGAGCGGCCGGCCCCGCGGGCGCGGGAGCCGGTCGAGCAGGTCATCACGCACCGCGTCGCTCAGGGGGAGTCGTGGCGTTCCATCGCCCGCGATTTCTACGGGAACGAGGATCGCGCCGCGGCGCTCGCCGGCGATAACGGCATGGATGCCGCCGTCGAGCCGCGCGCCGGATCCGCCGTGCGCATCTTTCTCGGCGGGCGCGACGTGAAGCGCGTCGCGAACAGGCTCGACGCGGCGCGGGAGTACAACGCGGGGCTCGATCTCGCCGCGGAGGGGAACTACGCCGCGGCGATCGGACGGTTCGAGGAGTCGATCAAGCTCGATCCCGATCTCGTCGACGCTTCCTACAACCTCGCCATCGCCTACCAGAGGCTCGCGTATCACAAGAAGGCGGCGACGATTCTCCGGGATCTCGTGTCGGTCGCTCCGGGAAACGTCGCGTACCGATACGCGCTCGGCGCTTCCCTCCTCGGCGCCGGCGACCTGGAAGGGGCCGAGAAAACCTTTCTCGCCGCCCTCGCCGTCGAGCCGGCCCACCGGAAATCGATCTTCTCGCTCGCCGTCGTCTTCGAGAAACAAGGCGCGGTCGAACCGGCGCAGGAGAGGTTCCGGCAGTATCTCTCCCTCGATCCCCATGGAGAATGGGCCGAGTCGGCCCGCGCGCACCTCAAGGATCTCGAGCGCCTCGGAAGGGGTACGCAGTGATCCGGCTGCGCGACGTCTCCTTCGCGTTTCCCGGCTCGGGTCAGCCCGATTTTCTCGAGCGTCTGAACCTCGAGGTTCGCGACGGGGAATGGGTCGCCGTCGCGGGGGGGAACGGGTCGGGGAAGACGACGCTCTGCCGCCTCATGGCGGGAATCTCGCGGCCGCGCGAAGGATCGGTCGAAGTGGACGGAGCGGATCCCGCCTGCGCGCGTGAGTCGCCCGGGCGCGCGCGCGGCCCGGTGGAGGTCGTTCCCGCGGTCGGCATCGCCTTTCAGAATCCCGACAGCCAGTTCGTGACGCCGAGCGTCGAGCGCGAGATTCTCTTCGGCATGGAGAATCTCGGAATCGGTTCCGGCGGGATGTCGGGCCGCCTCGCCGAAGCGGCTCGCGCCTTCGCGCTCGAGCGGCTTTTCCCGCGGAATCCGCACTCGCTCTCGGGCGGGGAGAAACAGCGGGTGCTGCTCGCATGCCTCTGGGCGATGGGACCTCGCCACCTCATCCTCGACGAGCCGTTCTCCTTCCTGGACGCCCCGGGGCGGCTCGCGTTCCTCGAAGCGCTCCGCGGATCGTTCCGGCGCGAGGGAAAGACGATCGTGTGGTCCACGATCGACGCGGGCGAGCTCGCGCTCGCGGACCGCGTCATATATATGGATAAGGGAAAGGTCCGGTTCGACGGCGCGCCGGCCGAACTGGCGGGTTCGATCCCTCGCGACGAGCTCGAACGCTTGCTCGTGCGTCGCGCGCCGGATGCGAAACCGCCGGCGGAGAAATTCCGCTTCGGAGAACCCGGCGCGGGATTCCGGTCCGGAGCCTCCGATTCGCCCGCGATCGTCGAAT
>JBFYZM010000104.1:0-5824 GCA_041309505.1 Candidatus Krumholzibacteriota bacterium | reverse complement strand
ACGAGATCGTGGAACGAAACAAGGGGGTCGAGAACCTGATCCTCGTCGGCATCCAGAAGCGCGGCGTGCCTCTCGCGGAGCGCCTCGTCGTCGCCATCGAGCAATTCGAGGGAGTGCGCGTCCCCGTCGGAGCGATCGACATCACGCTCTATCGCGACGACCTGCAGATGATCAGCCAGGTTCCCATCGTCGGCGAAACCGCGATCAAGAACGACATCACCGGCCGCGTCATCGTTCTCGTCGACGACGTGCTCTTCACGGGGAGGACGGTGCGCGCCGCTCTCGACGAGCTCATCGACTTCGGGCGGCCGAGCGCGATCCAACTCGCCGTGCTCGTCGATCGCGGGCACCGCGAATTCCCGATCCGCGCCGACTTCGTCGGCAAGAACGTTCCCACCTCGCCGAACGAAACGGTCGAAGTGCTTCTCACGGAGATCGACGGCGAGGAGCAGGTAGTGCTGGGGGAGGTCGTGGAGGAGGAGCAAACGCCCATCGAACGGAAAGGAGTTGACATGCCCGCGAAAGCGAAAAAGAAAGTCGCCAAGAAGACCGCCTGCGCACCGAAGGCGAAGAAGACGAAGAAGGGCTGCAAGAAGAAATAGCGGCCTGCTATACCGGGAAGCGGGGGGGCGGGGTGTCCTCGGGCGCTCCGTTTCCCCGGACCCGGCCGGCGCCGGTCACCGAAAGGGGGAGGCTCACCGTGCCGTTTAACAGAAAGCACCTTCTCGGTCTCGAAGAGCTCGCCGCCGATGAGATCACGACGATCCTCGATACGGCGGATACGTTCAAGGAAATCTCCGAACGGCCGATCAAGAAGGTTCCCGCGCTCCGGGGGAAGACGATCGCGAACGTCTTCTACGAGAACAGCACGCGGACGCGCATCAGCTTCGAGCTCGCCGAGAAGCGTTTGAGCGCCGATACGGTGAGCTTCTCGAAATCCGGCTCATCCGTCTCGAAGGGGGAAACGCTCCGCGACACCGTCGAGAACATCCGCGCGATGAAGGTCGACATGGTCGTCATGCGGCACGGATCTTCGGGGGCCCACCGGTTCCTTGCGAATTTTCTCGACGCCTCCATCGTCAACGCGGGGGACGGGCAGCACGAGCATCCGACGCAGGGGCTCCTCGACATGATGACGATGCGCCAGCACCTCGGCACGCTCGAAGGCAAAAGCGTGACGATCGTCGGCGACATCATGCACAGCCGCGTGGCCCGGTCGAACATATGGGGGCTCACGAAGGTGGGCGCGAAGGTCACCGTCTGCGGGCCGTCGACGATGATGCCCGCCGAGATCGAGAGCCTCGGGGAGGGGGGTGTGACGGTCGAGTACGACATCCGCAAGGCGATCGCCGGAGCGGACGCCGTCAATATCCTCAGAATCCAGCTCGAGCGTCAGAAGGCGCGGCTGTTTCCGAGCATGCGCGAGTACTTCGAAGTGTTCGGCGTGACGCCGGACGTGCTCGAATCGGCCCCGCGGCACTGCATCGTCATGCATCCCGGTCCGATGAACCGGGGAGTCGAAATCGCCCAGGAGATCGCCGACGGCGACCGCGCGGTCATTCTCGAACAGGTGACGAACGGCGTCGCGGTGCGGATGGCGGTTCTCTTCCTCGTCGCGGGGGGCAGTTTCGACTCGGGAACGCCCGAAGAGCGGCAGGCTTTTGCATAGAGGAGATCCAATGATCGACTGGAAGGACAAACGGGAATTCTGGATCGTGGGCGCGAAGATCGCCGATCCCGAGGCGGAGCGGCTCCGCGTCGGCTCGGTGTGCGTGCAGAAGGGAAGGATCGCCGAGATCGTCTGGCAGAGGAGCGTCGAAACGGATCTCCCCGTTCTCGACGCCGAACGATTCGTCCTTGCGCCCGGATTCGTCGATCTCCACGCGCACCTGCGCGAGCCGGGATTCGAGGAGAAGGAAACGATCGAAACCGGATCGGCCGCGGCCGCCGCGGGCGGGTACACGAGCGTCGTCTGCATGGCGAACACGAATCCCGCCGTCGACGATCCGAGCGTCGTCGAATACATCTCCTGCCGCGCGCAGCAGGTCGGGAGATGCCGCGTGTACGTCGCCGGAGCGCTCACGAAGGGGCGCCTCGGGGAAGTCATCAACGAATATTTCCATCTCAAGCGCGCCGGCGTCGTGGCGCTGAGCGACGACGGCGCCTACGTGACGAACAGCCAGGTCATGCGCTCCGCGCTCGAGTACGCGAACCTTCATGCGCTTCCCGTCATATCCCATTGCGAGGACGCGTTTCTCGCGAACGCGTCCCAGATGAACGAAGGCTACACGTCGACGCGGCTCGGGCTCAAGGGCTCTCCCGCCGCCGCCGAGGAGATAGCGGTGTCGCGCGATTGCATGCTCGCCCTGCTCACCGGCGCGCGTCTCCACATCGCGCACGTCTCGACGGCGGGCGCCGTCGATCTCGTGCGGAAGGCGAAGAAGAAGGGCGCGCGGATCACCGCCGAGGCGACGCCGCATCACCTCACGCTCGACGACCGCCTGCTCGACGGGTACGACACGAATTACAAGGTGAATCCTCCGCTGCGGGGCGTGAAGGACGTCGAGGCAGTCCGCGCGGGGCTGCTCGACGGCACCATCGATTGCGTCGCCACCGATCACGCCCCCCACAGCGAGATCGACAAGGACGTCGAATTCGACGAAGCGCCCGCCGGCATGATCGGTCTCGAGACGGCGTTCGCCCACCTCCATACGGAGCTCGTCGCGAAGGGCGTCATGGATCTTCTCGATCTCGTGAAGCTCATGACCGTCAAGCCCGCGGCGGCGCTCGCGCTCCCCGGGGGCCGCATCGCCAGGGAGGCGCCGGCCGACCTCGTTCTTTTCGATCCGGCCGAGGAATGGACGTTCGAGAAGCGCCTCATCCGCTCTCGATCGAAGAACACGCCGCTCGTCGGCGCCCGGTTCACCGGAAGGGTGCAGGGGGTGTTTCTCGAGGGGAAGTGGCAGAGCGCCGTTTGAAAGGAATGCCGCAATGAACCTTCGCACGACCGGCATCGCCCGCGCGTGCGTCATCGCCGCTCTCGTCGCCGCGGCCTCGGCGCAGTCGTGCGCCTACTTCAATACGCTCTACAACGCGCGCCGGATCTTCAAGGAAGCCGAGAAGGCGAGCGTGACCGACGCCGCCGCCCGCGAGCAGCGCGAAAAGTACAAAGAAGTCGTGAAGAAATGCTCGCAGATGATTCAGGATTACCCGAAGAGCCGCTGGGTCGACGACGCGGCGTTCCTCATGGGAACCGCGCTCGTGAGGCAGGAGGAGTACGATAAGGCGATACGGAAATTCCAGGAGATCCTGACGAATTTTCCGGAAAGCGAGTACGTGCCGCGGTCGATCTACTGGCTCGCGCTCGCCTATCACCTGAAGCAGGACGAAGGCCAGGCGCTCGTTCATATCGACCGGTTTCTCAAGGGATATCCGGGACACGAGCTGCGCTTCGACGCGTTGTTCCTCGGCGGGGATATCAAGCGGGCGCTGGAGGATTACGACGGCGCGCTCGATTATTACGGCGTCGTCGCGGCCGAAGCGAAGAAGAAGGAAATTGTCGACGAATCGCTCCTCAAGAGCGCCGAGCTTTTCAGGGGGCGGGGAGATTGGCAGAAGGCGGCGGCGAGCTATCGAAAAGTGCTCCGTAAGGGGATCTCGTGGGAACAGCGATACGAGATATCGCTCGCTCTCGGCGAATGTCTCGCGAAAACGGGAGAATGCGCCGAGGCGCTCGAGCTCTTCGACGGGCTCCTCGAGAAGACGACGGCGACCCTCGAAATGCCGCCGCTCCATCTCGGACGGGCGGAGAGCTACGCGTGCATGGATTCCCTTCCCCGGGCGCTCGCCGAGTACGGGCTCGTCGGAACGAAGTACCCGAAATCGGCATATTCGGCCGAAGCGCACTATCGCATGGGCGTGATCTACCAGGAACGGCTCGATTCGCTGAAGCTCGCGGCGGACGCGTTCGCCAGGGTGGGTAACGAGTACGCGAATTCCGAGTTTTCCTCCGTGTCCCTCGAGAAAAGCGCGAGCATCAAGCGTCTCCTCGATCTGCAGAAGTCGGCCGGCGCGGGGGAGAGCGCGGAGCAGGCGGCGGAAAAACGTTTCATGGCCGCCGAGATTCAGCTGACCCGGCTCGACGAAATCCCGCCGGCTCTCGCGGGGTACACGGCCATTCTCGACAGTTTTCCCGAGACGGCCGTCGCGCCGAAAGCGGCCTACGCCATCGCGTGGATCCGCCAGAACAAGCTCGGCGAGAAAGAGGCGGCGATCGAGCTATTTGGTGCGCTTGTCGAGCGATATCCTCGCTCGTATCAGGCGAAGGGAGCCCTGTATCAGCTGGAGCTCGCAGGCGCCGATTCTCTCAGAGCGTATCTTCAGGCCTACCGGGATTCGGCGCTCGCCGATACGACCGCGGCGCCCAAGGCGGCTCCGCCCGCTTCGGTTGTCCCCGATACGATCGTTGCGCCCAAGGCGACGCCTGCCGCCTCGGCTGCCCCCGATACGACCGCGGCGCCCAAACCGGCGAGCGCCGTTCAGTCTCCACCCGATACCCTGGGCGGCCCGAACGCGAAGCCCGGGGTTCTCCCTGCGAACGCCGATACTCTGAATCCGGCGAAGCGAGGAGGGGCCGGATGATCCCGAGCGGCCGGGGTTGTTTCATTGCGATCCTCAGGAGGAATGAACGGCTTTCGTCCTCGTGCTCGCTTCTCGTTCTCGAGCGCCCCGAGGCGTTCCCCGACGCGCGGCCCGGCCAATTCGTTTCGGTGCGCGTGTCCGATTCCCCGGTGCCGCTCCTGCGCCGTCCGTACAGCATCATGGATCTCACGCCGAAAACGCTTTCCCTTCTGGTCAAGGTCGTCGGACGCGGCTCGTCGGAGATCGCCGCGCGAAAACCGGGAGACACGATCGATCTCATGGGACCGCTCGGCGGCGCCTCGTTTCCCGAGCCTGAGGGGAAGCCGGCGATCTTCGTCGCGGGAGGAACGGGCCTCGCTCCTCTTCTTTTCGCCGCCCGCTCGTGGCGCCGGCGACGCATTCTCCCGGAGACCCATATTCTCTATGGAGCCGGAAACCGGAACGAGCTGCTCCGCGATCTCGTGAAAAGGGAATTTTCCTCGTGCGCCTTCGCCACGCTCGACGGCTCGTCGGGATTTCACGGCGACGTCGTGGCTCTGACCCGCGATCTCCTGCGAAAGAAGCAACTTCCCGTCGGGACGCTCTATTCGTGCGGCCCCCGAGGCATGGTCCGTGCCCTCGTCGGAGCGACCCGGGGCGTTTTTCGTGAGCATTACACGTCGCTCGAATCGATCATGGCGTGCGGCGTAGGCGCGTGCCGCGGCTGCGCGCTGCCCGTCAAGCGCGCGGGCACGACGGTGCTCGGGACCGTGTGCGGCGACGGGACGGTTTTCAGGACTGAGGATATCGCCTGGGAGGAGTGGGAGGAGTGAAGGGAGCGAGCGTGAAGTTCTCGATCGGCTCCGTTGTCTTCAGGAACCGCGTTCTTCTCGCGTCGGGCCCCGCCGGTTACGGCACGGAATACGCCGACTTCATCAGGCTTCGCCGGCTCGGCGGCGTCGTCACGAAGACGATCACGCTGCATCCGAGAGCGGGCAATCCCGGCCGAAGACTCTGGGAAACGAACGCGGGGCTCCTCAATAGCATCGGGCTCGAGAACGTGGGGGCGAAGGCCTTTTTCGCGGAAAAGCTTCCCGCGCTCGTCGAGGCCGGAGGAAAGCCGGTCGTGAGTCTCGGCGCGGAGGACTGGGACGACTATCGCCGGCTCCTCGATGAGGCCGCCGCGTGCGCAGCCGCGGATGTC
>JBFYZM010000103.1:0-2795 GCA_041309505.1 Candidatus Krumholzibacteriota bacterium | reverse complement strand
TCCACCGGCTACTATTTCGCGCTCAAGACCGCGGACGCCGCAGGCAACTGGTCGGCGAAATCGATCATCGCGAGCGCTCCCACGACGGCCGTCATAGACGACACGCCTCCCGCCGCGGTCGCCGATCTCGTCGCGAGCGCCTCCGGGACCAACGCCGTCACCCTGATCTGGACCGCCCCGGGGGACGACGGAACCGTCGGCACGGCCGCTCATTACGATATCCGCTACTCCAAGTCTCTCATTACGGACGCCACCTGGGCTTCAGCCTTTCAGGCGGGCGGCGAGCCGCCGCCGAAGCCGGCGGGAGCCCCCGATACCTTCGTCGTGCAATCCCTGGCTCCGGGCACGGCGTACTACTTCGCGCTCAAGACGGCGGACGAGAAACCGAACTGGTCGGCGTTATCCAATGTCGTGAGCAGGGAAACGCAGATCCCCTTAATCTCCTCCCTCGTGCGGGTGCTCCCGAAACGCGCACCTACCGCCGGAGGAGAGGGCGAATCTCTTTCTCGAAATGCCCGATGAGCTCCCCGGCGCGCGCGAGAAGACGGTCCTTCTCGGGACCGGTCGTGTAGGCGTGCATATCCCTGAGATCTGATCCCGGAAGGGAGCTATCGCCGAGGAAAACGCCGCCGAGCGATCCGCCGTAGCCGTCGTCGAGCTTGATCCCGGCGAGCTCGGCCCAGAGAAGCGTCCATCCGCGTTCGACGTCCTGCATGTTGTAGCCGCCCCCTCCGAGAGCGAGGATGCGCGGGTGGCTCCGGTGCAGCAGCTCGATCGCCTCGATATAGCCGTTGTTGGTGAGCCTGAGGTGCGTGAGCGGATCGGTCGCGAAACTGTCCGTTCCGAACTGCCCCACGACGACGTCGGGCTTGAAGATTTCCAGGGCCGGCATCGCGATCCCCTTGAACAGCATGAGAAAGACGTCGTCGTCGGCGCCCGGTTCGAGCGGGACGTTCAGGTTGTACCCGAGGCCGGCGCCCTGCCCGATCTCGCGCTCGGATCCTCCCCACGGAAAGAGCGTCTTCCCCGTCTCGTGGATGGAGATCGCGAGAACCGACGCGTCGGCGAAATACGCGTTCTGGACGGCGTCGCCGTGGTGCGCGTCGATGTCGAGGTAGGCGACCCTGAGCCCTCCCCGCCGCAGCTCGTCGATCGCGATCGCGATGTCGTTCGCGTAGCAGAAACCCGACGCCCGGTCGCGGTGGGCGTGATGAAAACCGCCGCACGGATTGAACGCCGCCGAGGCGCCTTCGAGCATGAGGCGCGCCGCGGTCAGGCTCGCCGTCGCCGCGAGCGCCGAAAAATCGTAGACCCCCTTGAACACGGGATTCTCCGGAGAGCCGATTCCATGCTGGAGCATCTCGATATCGACCTCGGTGCCGTCGTTCGCGCGCCTCAGCGCGGCGACGTATTCCGCCGTATGGAAGCGCTCGAGGACCCCTTCCTCGGCCTCCTCCACGTCGACGACGCGCACGCGCCGATCGGCGAAAAGGCCCCGGGAGCGGCACATGCGGAAGACCCGCGTCACGCGCTCGGGATTGAACGGATGATCGGGGCTGAATCGAAACGCGCCGAGGCGGTTCGAATTGATGAAAAAGGTGTCGGCCTCAGGCGCGGCGCTCACCGGGCTTGCTCCTCTCGGCGAAATCGATCCGGATGGAATAGACCCCTTCCTCGAGGCGGCTGTGAACGGAATAGCCGCATTTGTGAAACACGTGGAGCATCTTCTTGTTCTCGGCGAGCACGTCCGCCTTGAATCCCTCGGCTCCCATGTTCTGCGCGATCGTGATGAGCGTGTTCATGATATACGTGCCGATGCCGGCGTTCTGCCAGTTGTCGTGCACGACGAAGGCCACCTCGGCGTAGTCGTCCGTGTGGTCGAGCTTGAAGCGCCCGATCGCCACCATCTCCTCGTCTCCCGGCTCCCCGAGGAGCCCGACGATCGCCATTTCTTCTCGGTAGTCGATGTTGACGAGCGGCTGGAGCTTCTCGTGCGGCATCGTTTTGACGATGTTGAAGAAGCGATAGTATACCGTCTCGTCGCTCAGCGTGTAGAAGAACGACCGTTCGATCGCCTCGTCCGTCGGCTTTATCGGCCGGAAGAAGACCGACCGGCCGCCGATCTCCGCCGTATGCTCGTACTGTTCGGGATAGAACCGGCCCGCGACGGTGAGCGGCATCTGATCGAGGTGGACGAGGTGGCGCTGCTTCGCGTAGTTGAGGAGGTCGTCGCGGAAATCGGGATGGGCGACACTGATGAGCGCGAGGGCGCGCTCGCGGAGATTCCGCCCGTGGAGGTTCGTGATGCCGTATTCCGTCACGACGTACGCCACGTCCCCGCGCGACGTCACGACGCCCGCGCCCTGATCGAGAAACGGCGCGATGCGCGACACGGTGCCCTTCTTCGCAGTCGAGGGGAGCACGATAATCGGCTTTCCCCCCTTCGACCGGGCCGCCCCGCGCACGAAATCGACCTGCCCGCCGATTCCCGCGTAGAAATACTCCCCGATCGAATCGGCGCAGACCTGCCCCGTGAGATCGACCTGGATCGCCGCGTTGATCGAAATCATACGGTCGTTTTTCGCGATGAGGAACGGTTCGTTCGTGTAATCGCAGGGGTGAAACTCGATGAGCGGGTTGTCGTCGACGAAGTCGTACAGGCGCTGCGTGCCCATGCAGAAGGTCGCGATGATCTTGCCGTTGTGGAGCGTTTTCTTGCTGTTCGTGACGACCCCCGACTCGACGAGGTCGATGATTCCGTCGGAGAACATTTCGGTGTGGATGCCGAGGTTCTT
>JBFYZM010000102.1:0-16163 GCA_041309505.1 Candidatus Krumholzibacteriota bacterium | reverse complement strand
TATCTCGTCCGCGAAGGCGAGAGGCTTTCCGATCTTCTGAACCGCCGCGTAGATGAAGATCGCGGCGAGGAAAAGTCGAAAGGCGATGAGAAGGTACGGATTGAATATCCAGTGGGTCCCGTTCCGGTCTCCCGCCGGGGGGCGCGCTCCCTGCGACCACGTCATTTTCATAGATCGCCTCTTTCGACGGGGAGCCCCGCGCCGGACCATTCATCGAAGCCGCCTTTGAATACGAGCAGCTTCGTGAATCCGAGCAGATAGAGCTCCTTTGCGAGGAGCTCGGAATCGTCGCAGTCCTCCTCCGAGCAATACACCATGATCTCCTTCTCGTTCGAGAGAAGCGGGAGAACCCGATCACGGTACGTCCCCATGTCGTAATAGTCGAACAGCATGGCGCCCGGGATGTGCCCCTCGTCGAATTCATCCTTCCTGCGTGCGTCGATGACGCTCGCGCCGATTTCGACCACACGCCGCGCTTCTTCCAGCTCGATGATCCGAATTCCCTCGGCGCCGGACCGGGTCGTATCGGCGGAGACCGGCACTTTCACGGACGCCTTGAACGGATTTATCCCGTTGCGGGAATACGAGTTAAACACGAATCCGACTGCCGTGGCCACCGCCACGATCGCCAAAGCCTGGAGAATCGCGTTTCTCAGCATTTTCATAGTGCTCAATATAAGGTCGGCCCGCGGAAATTGCAACTCTGTTGACTGCGCGCTTATTACTGTATACGCTTTTCAACTGCAATGGGTGCCCGAAAAATCGATACGAAGAAGGCCCGCGCCGCCGGAACGGCGGATGCGAGAAAGGTGCTCGCGGTTCTGGCCGCATTCAAGCGCCTCTACCCCGATCCGCGCCATTATCTGAAATTCGAGAATCCCTTCCAGCTTCTCGTGGCCACCATCCTCTCGGCGCAGTGCACCGACGAGAAGGTGAACGAGGTGACGGCCGGGCTGTTCGTGAACTACCACAGCCCCGCCGATTTCGCGGACGCGCCGGTCGAAGCGATCGAACGGGACGTGCGCCCGACCGGCTTCTACCGGAACAAGGCGAAGGCAATCAAAGGCGCTTCGGCGGCAATCGTCGAGCGGTATGGGGGCTCGGTGCCCGGCACGATGGACGAGCTTCTCACACTTCCCGGTATCGCCCGCAAATCGGCGAACGCGATTCTCCAGCATGGATTCGGCAAGGTCGAGGGGATCGTCGTCGACACGCACGTCATCCGCGTGGCGGGACGCCTCGCTTGGACGGCGAATACCGATCCCGGAAAGATCGAGCTGGATCTGATGAAGCTTTTCGACAGGAAGGAATGGCGCTGGCTCCCCTTCTATCTCAAGAGCCACGGGCGCGCCGTCTGCAAGGCGCCCGTCCCGAAGTGCAACGAATGCGCCGTCGCGGCGCTGTGCCCCTCCGCCATCAGTACCGCATAACCACCCGAAGAGAGACGGAAGCGCCGGCCAGCGCGAACCTGGCCTTATCGTAGGCCGGCGGCCCGAACCTGAACGTGTTGTTCGATACGCCCGAGCCTTCCTTGGGTCGCGGATATGGAAACTTTCTCATGTCGAGCTTGCCGTTGCCGTTCTTGTCGTGGATGACCGCAACGGCGTACGTGGAATCGTGCGGCACGCTTTCGAACGTCACCGTCATCGAATCCGATTTCACCGGCACGACTTTCTTCAGAAACGCCCTGTCAACGTCGAGCCATCTCTCCCTGTTTCTGCACAGTGCGACGATCAGATTCCCGCCCTCGGCGGTCCTGATCTCGACGGCCGTCACGACGATCGTGCCGGAGCTTTCATCCGCCGGGGCGGATGCCGCGATCGCGAACCACCCGGCCGCGGCCATCAATATGAATGCAAACAACGGCCGTTTCATGTGCGATCCTACGGTTTGAGCATCTTCTTCGCTTTCCATCCGTCGATCCGCTTCTGGAACACCTTCGAGAGAGAATCGCCGGGATGCACCTGCATGTATTTCTCGTACATCTGCGAAGCGTTCACCCAGAGACTGTCGCGGTCGTACAACAGCCCGAGGTCGGCGTACACCCACGGCATCTCGCGCCGTACTCTTCCGTCGTCGATCTTGACGAGCTTCTGGAGGGCGCTCATCTGGCCCTGGTCGTTGCCCGCCTCGCGGTGCGCCCGGAACAGGATCGTGTGAAGCCCGAAATCCTTCGGGCGCTGCTGGGCGACTCGCGCGAGGTACGCGGCCGCGTCGAACGGCTTGTGCGCCGTATAGAGGAATAGGCCGCGCTGATAATCCAGCTCGACAGGCGCGAGTATTTTCGCGAGCTCGGGCGTATCGAGGATCTCGAATCCCGCGTCCAGCTTGCCGGCGTCGGCGAGCACGCGGGCGAGCTGAAAGAATCCCTTGAGATATTGGCTGTCGAGCCGGTAGGCGTCGAGAAGGGCCGCGCGACATTCGGGCCCTTTGTTTTCGAATCCCCGCGCAACCGCGAGCGAGAAATAGAGGCCGGCGTCGTCCTTCACCGTGCCGAGGATGTCGTCATAGATGGCCGCGGCGGAGGCGTAGCGCTTCGCGCCGAGAGAATCCTCCGCGCGGATCATGCTCCGCCACTTCGCCGTTCCCGGAGGAACGAGATCGCCCGGCTTCGCGAGAGCTTCCCTGATCACGTCGCCGTAGAACCTGAGGTCCATCGGAACCTGATTGTTCACGTTCGAGAGATTCACCGTGACTATTTTCGTTCTGACGTTCCGTTTGCCGAGCTCCCGGAGAAACTCGAGGATCGACTTCGTCCCCGTGCGATAGTAGCTCTGGCCCACGAGCCTCATCGCGGGGAAATAGGAAAGATCGATATCGACGATCGCGTTCTCCCCCTCGGCGAGGGTGAGATCGGCGAGACGCGTGATCGTGAGCGGGACCCCGGCGATCGTTCCCGTGATGAATTTCCCCTCAGCCTTGAAATCGGCGACGGCCGCTTCCGGATATCTCCTCTGCTTGATCAGGAAATTCTTGTAGACCTCGACCGGATCCTCGCCGACGGAACGGATCGACGGGATGACCCAGATCACGCGTTTATACATGCCCGCCATGTAGCCGAGGCTTACGGTGCCCCCGCGCTCGATGAGGGGCCCGATCTCGTCGAGCGCCTTCGCGTTGCGGCGCCTGAGGTGACCCGCCGCGTTTTCCATGTCTTTCATCCGGCTCGCCGGGAAAAGGGCCATGTCGTCGGAAGGATCGATGTGCACGAGCACCGACGCCCGTGCGTTGTTCTCCGCCCACGCCCTGAGCGCGTCGACGTTGTTCTCGACCTTGACGACCTTCTTGACCGGGTCTTTCCCCGCGACGGGGCCGCCCCCCTTCCCGCATCCCGCGCAGAGAACCGCGATGAGGAGCGCGCTCGTCGCGCACAGGATCGCGGGCCGAATGAAACGCGGCGTATACGCCGGGCGGACGAAACGATCGATATTCATGCGTTCTCCTCCGTCGAAATCTCCGTTCGAAACCGATAACCCTTACATATTAAACTAATTATCCCGCGTTGTCAAACGGAGCGGCGCAGGCGGCTTACGCGCTTCGCGGACCCGGAGGACCGCATTTATCTCTTCTGGCACAGTATCGCAGGTGATAGAATCCGTTCGGGACTTTCCCGCATGATCGATTTCTCCGACAGGGGGACGAGCGATGACAAGAACCGGTAGAATCGTTTTCATATTTATCGTTGTCGCGGCGCTCGCGGCGGCGCCGTCGCCGCGAGCCGATTGGGTGAGCGACGGAATCGCCGTCTGCACCATGCCCAACGCGCAGGACACGCCGGCGATCGTCCGGGACTACGCGGGAGGAGCGATCGTCGTCTGGCGCGATCTCCGGGCCAGTGTCAATCCGGATATCTACGCCCAGCGGATCGACGACGCCGGATCCGTCCTGTGGCTCGCCGACGGCATGCCGGTATGCACGGCCAACAACACGCAGTCATCCCCGCTCATCGTCACCGACGGCGCGGGGGGCGCGATCGTCGCATGGCAGGATTTTCGCAGCAACAACGTGCTCGACATCTATGCGCAGCGGCTCAATTCCTCCGGCTATATCCAATGGACCGCCCAGGGCGTGGCCGTCTGCACGGGAAAGGCGAGTCTCGTGCTGGGACAAATGGTCGCGGACGGGGTAGGCGGCGCCATCATCACGTGGACCGATCGGCGCAACGCCACGAACGACATCTTCGCCCAGAGGATCGACGCGGACGGCGCGGCCCTGTGGACGGCAAACGGCGTGAGCGTCTGCGCAGCGGCGGGTTCTCAGATGCTTCCCGCGATCGCGTCGGACGACGGGGGAGGAGCGATCGTCGCGTGGCAGGACAATCGCGACGGCGTCAACGACATCTACGCCCAGATGCTCAATGCCGCCGGCGAGGTCCAGTGGACGGCGGACGGGGTCGCCGTCTGCAACGCCTCTCAGTACCAGACGACCGCCCAGATTATCCCGGACGGCTCGGGAGGCGCGATCATCGCCTGGACCGACCACCGCAACACGGTGGACAACGACGTATACGCGCAGCGGGTCACCTCGAGCGGCGCCGCGCAGTGGATCCCGAACGGCGTTGTCGTTTCGGCGACGACAAACAACCAGATGAGCTGCCGTCTCGTCCCGGGCGGCGCGGGGGAAGCGATCGTCGCATGGATCGATTACCGCACCGGCGGCGTCGCCGATATCTACGCCCAGAAACTCAACTCGAGCGGCGCTCCGCAATGGACCATGCACGGCGTCGCCGTCTGCGCGGCGACCAACCGCCAGCTCAACGTGCAGCTCATTCAGAGCGTATCGGGAGGAGCCGTCGCCACGTGGGAAGACGAGCGAAGCGGCACGGACGCCTGGGACCTGCACGCCCAGAGAATCGGCGCCGACGGCTCCATGGCCTGGACGGCGAACGGCGTCGCCGCGTGCCAGGCCTCGGCGAACCAGACGACTCCCCAGCTCGCCCCCGACGGCGTGGGGGGCGCCGTCATCGCGTGGAAAGACGATCGCAACGGCAACGCCGACATCTATTCCCAGAGGATCGACGCCGCCGGTCATACGGTCGTGGCCACGCTCCTGCAGAGCTATTCCGCCGCGGCGAGCGGGACGGAGGCGAGAATCGAATGGACGCTCTCCGGAGCGCCGGAGGATATCGGTTTCTTCGTCCTGCGCGCGGACGAGCCGCCGGGCGAGTTCGTCGAAATAGCCGCCGGCGCGATGCGCGGAGATCCCGGAAGCTCGAGCGCCGGAAACGACGCGTCGTTCTCGTACACCGACGGAACCTGCGAGCCCGGGGAAACGTACCGCTACCGCGTCGACGCGCGGGAAGGCGCCGAACGAACGACGCTCTTCGAAACGGGCCCGGTCGCGATGCCGGCGGCGAGCGCCGCGCTGTACCAGAACGAGCCCAATCCGTTCAATCCGTCGACGAAGATCCGGTACTTCGCGAGCGGCGAATGCGACGTGTCGCTCGATGTGTTCGACGCCGCCGGGCGCCTCGTTCGGCGGCTCGAGAGCGGGCGCGCCGGCAAAGGAATGCACACCGTCGAATGGAACGGACTCGACGAACGGGGAAACCGCTCGAGCGCCGGGGTATATTTCTACCGGCTCAGGGCCGGCAAAGATACGTTTTCGCGCAAGATGATTCTCGTCCGCTAGAGAAAGGGAGCATGCGATGCTGCGCCACTTGCTTCGCCGCAACGACGCGAAGATCGTTTTCCTGGTCATGGACGGGCTCGGCGACATCCGGACCGCGGAGTTCCCGAAGACGCCGCTCGAAGCGGCGCGAAAGCCGAATCTCGACGCCCTCGCGCGCGAGGGACTCTGCGGGAGAAGCCAGCCCATATCGTACGGCGTCACGCCGGGGAGCGGGCCCGCGCATTTCGCGCTCTTCGGATACGACCCGCTCGCGAGCGAGAACGACGTCGGGCGCGGCGTGCTCGAGGTGCTCGGCACGGGCTACGAGCTCGAACGGGACGACGTCGCGATCCGCGGGAATTTCGCGACGATCGACTCGAACGGCGTCCTCACCGACCGGCGCGCGGGGCGCATTCCCCACGAGGAATGCATCCGCATCTGCGCGAAGCTCCAGGACCGGATCAGGGAGATCGACGGCGCGAAGATCGTCATTATGCCGGTGCGCGAATATCGTTTCGGGATCGTCCTGAGCGGCATCCGGCTCTCCCCCGAGGTCGAGGAGACCGATCCGCAGCTCACGGGCAAGGCGCCGCTCGCGCCCGTCGCGCGGATACCCGAGGCGAATCGGACTGCCGGAATCATCGCGAAGCTCGTCGATCGGTGCAACGCGATCCTCGCCGACGAGAAGAAAGCGAACGCCGTTCTCATGCGCGGCATCTCGCGGAAGCCCGCGATCGAATCGCTCCAGGAGAGAACGATGCTCCGGCCGGCGGCCGTCGCCGCCTATCCCCTGTACCGCGGCGTGGCGAAGCTCTGCGGCATGGACCTTCTCGATACGGGCTTCTCGATCAAGGAGGAGTTCGAAACGGTCCGTTCCGCGTACGGGAAGGGCTACGATTTCTTTTTTATACACGTCAAGAAGACCGATTCGTTCGGCGAGGACGGCAACTTCGAGGGAAAAACGAAGATCGTCGAGGAGGTCGACTCGCACCTTCCGCTCATTCTCGATCTCAAGCCCGACGTGATCGTCGTGACGGGGGATCATTCGACGCCGTGCGCCCTCAAGGCTCACTCGTGGCACCCGGTGCCGTTTCTCATCAATTCAAAGGCGTGCGGGATCGACGACGCGCGCGCCTTTACCGAGAGCGAGTGCGATCGGGGAGGTCTCGGCGTGTTCCCCGCGACCGCGATCATGGATCTCGCGCTCGCGAACGCGGGAAAGCTCAAGAAGCACGGGGCTTGATCCGGAACGTCGACGCCAGCGTCTCCAGGTACGCTCTATTCTCATTCGTTTTCTTCCGGTCGCCGCCGGCGTCCGCCATGAGCCTGATGGAATAGATCTTGTCGCCGCGAATGGCGAGCGCCCACGTCCATGCGCCGCTCGCCGGAAGCCCCGCGCCCTCCTTCGAATACCAGCTTCCGTACGAGGCGATCGCTTTCTCGCCGCCGACGTCGATCCGTTTCGATCCTTCGATCTTCATTTCGACGCTTCCGGTTTGGGAATAGCGCGCGACCATGTCCCCGATGTCCTGGACGATCACCTCGCGGCTCGGCGTCACTTTCCACTGCGTGTCGATCTCGAGGGATCCTTTCTCCAGCGCCGCCGTCCAGCGGATAAAGCCGAGCTTCGTGTTCCCGCCGCCGTCCGAGATCTGGAACTCCTCCGGCAGATCGACGGTGAAATCGGGCTGCACGACGCGGATCATCTCGCGCCGGTACACCGCCTGCACGTTGAACGGAAGGAGGTTGGGCTGAAGATACGCCTCGGCCCCCGGCACGACGATCGAGGAGGCAGCCTGCTCGAGCGGCACCATGCTCCGGATACCCTGCTCGCATCGATTCCGGATCGTCTGGATATATTTCGATTCGACCGCGAGCTCCTCGGCGCCGCACACCCTTCCCTGCCCCGGAACGATGCGCGCGAACTTCGAAGCGCCGAGCTTGTCGAGCGCCGCGATCCAGTTGTCGAAATCGGCGCCCGGATCTCCCATGTTCGGATGATACCCGTTGCTCAGGAGCCCTCCGACGAACGCGATCTTGTCCTTCGGAACGATCACGACGCAGTCGCCCGCCGTATGCGCGGGCCCGAAAAAGCGGAGCACGACCGTGACGCCTCCGAGATCGATTTCCGTTTCGTCGCCGAATGTCGTATCCGGAGCCGTGACCTGAACGTCTTTGAGGAGCTCGTACGTATCCGCGCTGCGCCGCTTGTAGAACTCGAGATAGGTGGGAGAATACTTCAGGAGCGCGTCGCGCGTTTCCGGACGCGCAACGATGACCGCCCCCTGCGCCTTGAAGACCATGTTTCCCCACGCGTGGTCGGGATGGTAGTGCGTATTCACGACGTACCTGACCGGCGCGTTCGTGACCGACCGGATCGCCTCGAGGAGCTCGTTCGCGAGTCCCGGCGTGTAGCGGGAATCGATCACGAGGACGCCGTCGTCCCCCACGACGAAGCCGCTGTTCGCGCCGAGACCCTGGGCCGCGGTCGGCCCGCTCGCGATCATCGCGTAGACCCTTCCGGACAGCTTCACGAGACCCGTCGCGTCCACGTTCTTCTTTCCGCAGCCGGAGACGGCGAGCGCGCCGAGCAGGACGAACGGGACGACACAAGCGGGAAACCGTTTCATGAACGCAGTCACCGCGCCTCCGTTTCCGGCGCGTCGGCGGTCCGGGCTCCGAAGAGCACGAGATCGCCCGCGCCGAAGAGCACCCGAATATCGAACGGCATGGCCCCGGACGAACGAAGCGTCTCGACGTCCCGGGACGACGACAGGAAAATCTTCCGCGGATTCTCGCGCAGCGCCCCGGCGACTTCCTCCGCGCTCGCGAGCGGCCGATCGAGAGCGCGGTCGCCGTAGAAGAGCGTCCGCGCGCACTGCTCGCGATACGGCTGGCCGAAATTCCCGATGCGCGAGCCGGGGGGCACGATACGGGCCGCCATTTTCGCCACGTCCCCGATCGGATCGTTCGCCGTCCTCCTGACGCTGACCGGCGTCGTCACGATGAGAAGCATGAGGAGACAGAAAACGGCCGTCGCGACGTGATCGAGCGTCCAGAGGCGTCTCGCGAGATCCTTTCCGGGACGCCTGAGCCATCGCGCGACCTCCCGCGCCGAGAGAATGGAGACGAACGGCAGGACGGGAAGAAACGCGCCGGGCGTGTCTCCGCCGGCAAGCGACAGAGGAATAAATACCACCGCCGCGAAGACGAGAAGGGCCGCGTCGACGCCGCCGGCGCCCGCTTCGCGCGTCCCCTTGCTCCTGAAAAACATCACTCTGGCGGCGGCGATCGTCGCGGGAACGGACCAGGGAAGATTCCCGAGCCACACGATCGTCAACGAATCGAGCAGAACCCGGGGAGCGCCCGCCGGCGGGCGAACGACGCCCGCAAACGGCGCCCACAGCACGTTGTCGAATAAGCCCGAACCGCTGCGGGCCGTTTCGGAGACGATCCAGATTCCGCCGATCAGAATTCCGGCGAGCGTCGCGATGACGAATCCGGGAGAGCGCCAGAGCGCGCGCCGGTCCCGATCAACGGCGAGCGCCGCGAGCGCGCCGGGAACGAGGAGAAAGCCTCCGGCTCCGGCGCTCAATACGCTCCCCGCGAGCGCCGCCCCCCATAAAACGAATCCCCAACGGTTCTTCGGAAGCATGAGCCACCCGAGAAGCCCGAGAACGGCGAAAAACGCGAACGGGATCCCGAGCGATATATGAGGCATGAACTTGCCGAAGATCGGGCTCGCGGCGAGAACGACCGCGGAAAAGAGGCCGACCGCCGTCGGAAGGGTCCCCCAGTGCGCGCGCTTGTGTTCCACGCGCCGATCGGGGGCCGTGCTCCGCGCGGCCGCGGCTTCCCAGTCCCCGGACGCCGCCCTGCCGGCGAGACACGTCACATAGACCGCGCCGAGAGAGAGGAGAACGAACGCGAATCGCGCGGCAAAGTCGTTCACGCCGAAGCGGCTGTACATGAGAGACATGACCCACGGAGCGATGGGGGGCGTATCGTGAACCGGAACGCCGTCGAATCGAAGGGGGAGCGCGCGGCCGATGCGGGGGACCTCGTTCGCGATCTGGGCGAGCACGGCTTCCTCGGACGCCGGAAGCGCCCCCTGCCAGATTCCCCATACCGCGATGAGGAACACCGCCAGGAAGAAGAGGAGCGCGAGTATGTGCCCCCGCCCTTCTTCACCGGCGAGAAACGGAAGCTCCGCCATGCCAGCTCCTCCTTCACGATCGCTCCGATCCCGCGCACCGGCTGCGGGCCGGATAAAAAAATCGCCGGGCACGCCCCGTCGGCGCATGCCCGGCTGTCAGTGTATGGTATTTACCGCTTCTCTTCCAGAAATCTTTGCAGCTCGCCGATCGTCTTGTCGACGTCGACGCGGTATTGCTTCAGGAGCTCGCCCAGGGACCCCCAGGCAGGCGTCCCTCATCTCATGCAGATGATGCCGCGCTCCATGAGAAACCGGATCGCCGCGGGATGCTCCTCGACGAGATCCTCGACGGTCGTTTCGGGCGTGATAGCGATTTTCTTCACGATGCATCCTTTACTTCGCGAGCGCCTTATCGAGAAAATCCTTGAGATAATCCTTGGGCGCCGCGCCCGACATCGTATCGACCTCAGCGCCTCCCTTGAACACCTTGAGCGTCGGGATCCCCATGATTCCGTACTTGATGGCGACGTTCTGGCTCTCGTCGGTGTTGAGCTTCACGAATTTCACCTTCCCGACATAGTCGCCGGCGAGCTCCTCGAAAACGGGCCCGAGGAACTTGCACGGCCCGCACCACGGCGCCCAGAAATCGACGATGACCGGGATCGGCGACTCGAGCACTTCTTTCTGCCAATCCGCTTCCTTGACCTGCGTGATGTTCGCTCCCATCATGCCTCCTTCACGTTGTTCCGATTCGGTACGCTATCTATCCCTTCACACCTGCTCAGGCAATTGAGCATATGTATGACGTTTCGCTCCTTGAGACTGTAGTACGTGTGCGGCACCTCCTTCCGGCTCGATACTATATTGTTGAGCCGCAGTATTTTCAACTGTTGCGACACGAGCGACTGCTTGAGCCCCGAGCGCTCGCAGATCTCCGTCACGGTCCGCTCGCCGCGGGATAGGATATTGACGATCCTGAGGCGCGCGGGGCTCGCGAGCGCCTTCAGGACTTCGGCGAATCTGTCGATGTCGTCTCCCGCGAGCGGCCCGACGTTAGTTCCGGCGATCATTTTTCACGCTCCTCCGCTTAGCATTCATATATTAGGATATCATAATACCACAATAAGTCAAGATGTTTTTCCCGGGGACGCGCGGCGCGCGCTCTGGTATCATCCCGCCCATGCGATTCGATTATCCCCCCTCGCTCAAGCTCGCGAATCTCCCGACCCCGATAGAGCGCATGCGCGCCGTGGCTGAGCTTCCCGATCTGCCGAACGTTTACGTCAAGCGCGACGATCTCACCGGCTCCGCGCTCTCGGGCAACAAGGTGCGCAAGCTCGAGTTCGCCCTCGCCGAGGCGGCTGCGGCGGACGCCCGCGCGGTCGTCACATGCGGCGGTGTCCAGTCGAATCACGCGCGGGCGACGGCGGTCGCTGCGGCGCGGCTGGGATTGAGACCGGTGCTTGTCCTGCGCGGCGAGGCGCCGGTGGAGAGCGACGGCAACGTGCTCCTCGACCGGCTCGCCGGCGCGGAGATCAGGTTCATCTCCCCGGAAGAATGGCCGCGCGTGAACGAGATAATGGCCGAGATCGCGGCCGGGCTCGCCGCGGGGGGAGAGAAGGCGTACGTCATCCCCGAGGGCGCTTCCTATCCGCCCGGGGTCTTCGGATATATCCGCGCGGCGCAGGAGATCGCCGAGGCCGAGAAGACGCTCGGCATCGAGTTCGATACGATCGTCACGGCGGTCGGAAGCGGAGGCACATCGGCAGGGCTCATCTACGGGAAGAGAATCTTCGGGATCAAGGCGCGCGTGCTCGGCGTGAACGTTCTCGACACGCCGGAGTATTTCGCGTCCCGCATCGCCGGGATCTCGGAAGCGTTCGTCGGGAAATACGAGAAACACTATCGCGGCGCCTCGTGGTTCAAGCCGATTCTCTTGGGCGAGATCGAGATCGCGGGAGGCTACGAAGGGCCCGCCTACGCAGTGCCGACCAAAGAAGGGCTCGAGGTCATTCGCGCATGCGCGCGGCGCACCGGCCTCTTTCTCGATCCGGCATACACCGGCAAGGCGATGCTTGGGCTCGCCGGCGAGGCGGCGAAGGGCCGCTGGAGAAAATCGGACAGCGTCCTCTTCATTCACACCGGCGGAATATTCTCTCTCTTCCCGTGGCGGCGCGAGCTCGCCCCCGGGACCTAATCCCCCTTGACACTCCGCATCGGCGCGCATACTGTCATGCGAAGATATTCCGCGGAGGCGCGGGTTGCGCCACCGTTCGAATAGACGTCAGCCGCAATAATCCGAAAGGGTTGCGAGAAGGAGGCCGGGGGTCATGGAATTCAAGGGTCTGTACGTCGCGCTCGTCACGCCGTTCAACAAGAAGGACGGCAGCCTGAACGAGGCGAAGCTGCGCGAGCTCGTGCAGTTCCACATCAAGGCGGGAACGGACGGGCTCGTGCCGTGCGCGACGACGAGCGAAAATCCCACCTACACGTGGGAAGAACATTTCAGGATCATCGAGATCGCCGTCGAAGAGGCGAAGGGCAAGATCAAGATCTGCGCGGGCTGCGGCACGAACTCGACGGCGAAGTCGGTCGACAACGTCAAGAAGGCGCGCGAGCTCGGCGCCGACGCCGCGATGGTCGTGACTCCGTACTACAACAAGCCGACGCCCGAGGGGCTCTACGCTCACTTCATGAAGATCGCGGACGAAGGCGGGCTGCCGCTCATGCTCTACAACGTGCCGGGGCGCACCGGTCTGAACATGCTCCCGAAAACGGTGCAGCGTCTCGCCGCGCACGAGCGCATCGTCGCCATCAAGGAGGCGAGCGGCTCGCTCGAGCAGATGTGCGAGATCATGCTCCTCTGCGGAGACACGATCACGCTCATGTCGGGCGACGACGGCATCACGCTTCCGATCCTCGCGTGCGGAGGCAAGGGCATCGTGAGCGTCGTCGGGAACATCGTGCCCAAGGAGATGCTCGCGATGATCGCGGCCTTCGAGAAGGGAAACCTCGCCGAGGCGCGGAAGCTCCATTACAAGCTCTTCCCGCTCTGCAAGGCGATGTTCATCGAGACGAACCCGACGCCCGTCAAGGAAGCGATGAACATGATCGGCATGGAGGTCGGCGACGTGCGGCTCCCGCTCGTGGGACTGCTGCCGGAGAATCGCGAGAAGCTTCGCAAGGCGCTCGTCGATTTCGGGCTCAAGGTAACGAAGTAGGCCGGGGCTCTCGCGGCCGAAACGAGGCGAAAAGGAAATGATCAAGGTCGTCGTGTGCGGCGCGCTCGGCAAGGTGGGGCGCGTCGTCGTCGATGAAATCGCCGGGGACGCCGGGCTCGCGCTCGCGGGCCTCGTCGAGGCTCCCGGAAACGCGGGGCTCGGCTCGAAGGTGGCGGGCGTCGAGGTGACCGCCGATCTCGCGAAGGCGCTTCAAGCCTGCGACGTCGTCGTCGATTTCACGAATCCGAAGTCCGCGCTCGAGCACGTCGCCGCGTGCGCGGCGGCGGGACGCGCGGCGATCGTCGGCACGACGGGCTTCACGGCGGACGAGCTCGCGCTCGCGAAGAAGGCCGCGGGCACGATTCCGCTCATCATCAGCCCGAACATGTCGGCCGGGGTCAACCTCATGTTCAGGATCGTCGAGGAGGTCGCGCGCTCGCTCGCCGATTTCGACGCCGAGATCGTCGAGATTCACCACAACAAGAAGAAGGACAGCCCGAGCGGGACCGCGGCGAAGCTCGCAGAGGCGATCGCGAAGGCGCGGCCCGGCTCCGCCGTGGTCCACGGGCGCGAGGGGCTCGTCGGGGCGCGGAAGAGCGGGGAGATCGGCATGCATTCGCTCCGCGGCGGGGACGTCACGGGCGAACACACGGTGATCTTCGCGGGAGAAGGGGAACGGTTCGAGCTCACGCACCGGGCGCACTCGCGCCGCACCTTCGCGCGCGGCACGATCAAGGCGATCCGTTTCATCCACGGGAAGAAGCCCGGGCTGTACACGATGGCGGACGTTTTGGGCCTTGCCTAGAGACCCCACCCGGCCGAGGCCCGATACAAACGGGGCGTCTCGCTCGAGACGCCCCGTTTCGATTTCCGCGGCGCGGCGCCCGCGAGAACGGCCCCGCAATCGCGGCGGGCCGCTCGCCGGCCGGGCCTCTTACAGATTGAAGCACACGACGCGCGGCTCGGTCATCTCCATGAGGGCGAACTTGATCCCCTCGCGGCCGAGACCGCTCCGCTTCACGCCTCCGAACGGCATCATGTCGATACGGTAATCGGAGGAGTCGTTCACGATGATTCCGCCGACCTCGAGCTCCTTGATCGCCTTGAAGGCCTTGCCGATGTCCTTGGTGAATATTCCGGCGTGGAGGCCGAAGTTCACCGAGTTCGCCTTCGCGATCGCCTCGTCGAGATCCTTCACCGGATAGAGGTTCACCGTCGGCGCGAACACCTCATCGACGTCCACCTTGCACCCGGCGGGAACGTTCGCGAGAACGGTCGGCTCGTAGATCGCCCCGCGGCGCTTGCCGCCGGTGAGCACCTTCGCCCCCGCCTTCACCGCTTCCTTCACCCAGCTCTCGATCCGCTTCGCCTCGCCCTCGTTGATCATCGGACCCATGTCGCAGTCTTCCCGAAGCTTGGGGCCGACCTTGTACTTGCGCGTCCGCGCGACGAAGAGCGTCTCGAAGCGCTTGTAGATCCCCTTCTCGATATAGATGCGCTGGACGCCGATGCAGTTCTGCCCGGCGGCCCAGAAGGCCCCCGAAACGCAGTCCTCGACGGCGCGCTTGAGATCGCAGTCCTCGCACACGATGACCGGGGTGTTGGAGCCGAGCTCCATCCCGATCTTCTTGAGCCCCGCTTTTTTCACGATCTCCTCGCCCGCCGGGGCGCCGCCGGTGAAGCTGATCATCCGCACGCGGCTGTCGGTGACGAGCGCGTCCCCGGTCTTCGCGGCGTAACCGGTCACGACGTTGAGAATGCCGGCCGGAAGCCCCGCCTCCATGAGCGCCTTCGCGAGCATGAGCGCCGAGAGCGGCGTCACGGTCGCCGGCTTCACGACGACGGCGTTCCCCGCCGCGATCGCCGGGCCGACCTTGTGCGCGACGAGGTTCAGGGGATCGTTGAACGGCGTGATCGCCGCGACGATCCCGATGGGAAAGCGGAAGTAGTAGCCGACACGGTTCTCCGAGCCGGGGCGCGAATCGAAAGGGATCGTCTCCCCCTGGATGCGCCGCGCCTCCTCGGCCGAGATCCGGATCGTGTCGACGCAGCGCGAGGCCTCCTTGCGCGCCTCGCGGATCGTCTTCGATCCCTCGCGGGCGATCACGCGGGCGTATTCCTCGAGCTTCGACTCGATGATGGAAGCGGCCTTGTTGAGGATGCGGATGCGCTCGTGCACGGGGAGATTCCGGTTGATCCGGAATCCCTTCTCCGCGGCGGCGATCGCCGCACGGATATCGGCCGCGTCTCCGCTCGGGACGGTGTCGACGAGCTTGTTATCGAACGGATCGCGAACCTCGATCTTTTCCTTCTTGTCGACCCATTTGCCGGCGATGAGCATCTTCATAGACTACCTTCTCGCTTTCTTCGCCCGCTTCGGCGTCTTCTTCATTCGCTTGGCGGCCTTCTTCGGCGCTTTCTTCGGAGCCCTTTTCGGGGCTTTTCTCGCCGGTTTTTTCGGGGCCGGCTTCTTCGGAGCAGCCTTCTTCGGCGCGGCCGCTTTCACGGCGGGCGCGCTCCGGTGGATCGCGAGGAGATCGACGAGGATCGAGTATCCCGTCTCGATCTTGCCCGCGCCCGGGCCGATGATCGTCACGTTCCTGATGAGATCGGTGCTGAACGTGAGCGCGTTCGTCGCGCCGCCGACGCCGGCGAGCGGATCGGCGACGTCGAGCTTCTCCGGCCTGACCGAGGCGCGCACCGCTCCGCCCTCGCGCGCGACGCGCCCGATGAGCTTCCAGCGCTTGCCTTCGGCCTTCGCGTTGTTGACGTCGTCGAGCGTGATCTTCGTGATGCCGGTGCGGTCGACGTCGGCGACCTTGATGTCGGCGCCCATGACCGCCTTCGCGAGAATGACGACCTTCGCCATCGCGTCGAATCCCTCGACGTCGGCGTCGGGAATCGCCTCGGCGAAACCGAGATCCTGCGCTTCCTTGAGCGCATCGGCGTAGCTCTTGCCCTTCTCCATGTTCGTGAGAATGAAGTTCGTCGTGCCGTTCACGATGCCGCGGATCTCGCGGATCTCGTTCCCGGCGAGGCAGAGCGCGGCGAGGTTGAGCGCCGGAGTGCCGCTGATGACGGTGCCCTCGTAGCGGAATTGGACCTTCCTGCTTTTCGCGAGCGCGGCGACCTCGCGGAAGAAAAGCGCCGTGGGACCCTTGTTCGTCGTGACGAGG
>JBFYZM010000101.1:0-20565 GCA_041309505.1 Candidatus Krumholzibacteriota bacterium | reverse complement strand
TGCGAGACCGCGAGCCCGATCCCGAGCCCCTTGACGTTCCTGTTGCTCGAGTTCGACGCCATCGTGAACGGCTCGGCGAGGCATTCGATTTCCGAGGCGGGAATCCCGATACCGTCGTCCTTCACGCTGATCACGATAAAGGATGAACCGTCGAGCGCACGATGAGAGCCCGATGTATCGTTCGCCGCGCCGTCCGGATGCCGCCCGCCGATCGCCACCCCTTCCTCGCTCCGGGGAGGGTTCTCCGATACCCATATCGCGACATCGATGTTCCCGCCTTGCCCGACGAAATTGACCGCGTTGTCGAGAATGCTGCGCACGACGATTTTGATCTTGGCGGGATCGATGAGCGCTTCCCGATAACGGGCCCGATCATCGACGTCGACGTGCAGGTGCTTCTCTTCGAGCTCCGGAATCATATCCCGGAGAACGTCTTCGACGATCGACGACACCTCGGTCTGCTGCAGGTTGAAATCGGTCCTGCTGAGCCCGATATCGTTGAGCGAGAGGAGATACTCGACCTTCCCTTCGAGACGCGTCATCGCGCTCTTGGCCATGTCTACGAGAACGCTCTCGTCGATCTGACCGGGATCGAGCGACCAGAGGGCGCTCTTGAGAACGGTGAGAGGCGTCCGCAGCTCGTGAGACGTATGCATGATGAATTCGCGTTTCACCTCGGCGAATTGCTCGAGCTCGAGCTTCGAAGCGACCGCAGCCTGGTAGAGAAAGGCGTTCTTGACCGTCATCGAGACGACCCGCGCGAGCATCTTGATGATCTCGTCGTCGAAGTCGCTGAACGGCTCTCCGGTAACGGCGTCGCTGTAAAAGAGCGCGCCGAGAAGGTTCCCCTGTTCGGTGAGCGCGATCGCGCGGGAGAAACCCATGGTGACGAAGGAACGTATGGTCTCCTCCTCTTCGTCGCCTGCCCGCCCCGTTCCGACACAGAACTCATCCAAGGTCGCGGGACCGGCGGCATCGACGAGCCAGTGGGCGAACGCCGACTCGTTCGGCACGCTCGGAAGCGCCCCGCCATTCGCCATTCCGAGCGAACGGTATGGCTCGAGCAGCATTCTTTCCGGCACGACGAAATAGAGCGACACGCGCCGTGCCTTGAGCTGTCCCATGAATGTCATGAGAAACAGGCTCGCGATCTTGCTCACGTCGAAGGTCGTTCCGAGCTTATCGACAAGGCGGAAGATCGCCTCGAAGGTCAACCGCTGCCGTTCGAGCCGGTCATCGATGCCGCGAGAATCCGCGAGCGTTATTGCCTGGTTTGACGACATTCGCGCCAACACTCCGTCATCCTGCCGTCGCGTCCTTAGCTGTCCACCGCGACGGCGTCGCCGATCGTGAAATAATCCTCGAGGTTGAGGAGACGAAACACCGAACTTACCTTGGGCGGTATTTTCGTGAAAACCGCGTCGCCCCCCGCGTCCCGCATGGACGCAACGAGCCCAAGAAGGATTCCGACGCCGGCACTCGATATGAACGAAACCTTCTGGAAGTCGAGCGTCACGCGGAACAGCTTCTTCTCGATGAGCTGGGCGAGCATCTGTTCCACGAGGAGCGCCCCCTTGGCGTCGAGATCGCCGCTCAGAGTCAACATGTTCGATTCGTTGCCGAGGGGCACCGGACCGCGGATCTCAAACTGCGCCATAGAAATCTCCTTTCCGTCTCGCAGCGCGGAGCCGCAAGACCACATCGACTTCTTTATAACGGTTTTATTATAGCCGGCTTCGCGGCGATGCGTGAAATGCTCCGCGATGCGACGCGTGATAATGAGGCCGAGACCGCGCGTCTTCCGCGATTCGATATAGGCTTGAAGATCGAATTTCGAATCCCCCAAGGGATCGAATGCGACGCCTTGATCGATGATGGAAACAAGAAGCATATCCCCTTCGCGCTCGAGATCGACCTGGATCCATTCCTGCGAGGCCGACTCGATACCGTGCTGGATGACATTCATGAGGAGCTCGTAGACGCTGAGCCTTATCTCAAACGCGAAATCGCTCGTGTAGCCGAGCGCGACCGCGATTATGTGCGCGCAGCGCGACGCCCGATCGACATTGTTCTCGGTGCCGGCCAGGAAGAGCGAGTACTTGTTGTCGTTCTGAACCTCCCCCATGCAGTTGAACGTCCCGCTCCTGCCGACTATATAGCGGCGAGATTCGATCCATTCGGAATCCCGGGCGACGGAGGATTCGAGCGCGACGATCGCGTTGCGGGCGATGAGCTGCTCGCTCGCGTTCCTGACGGCCCGAAGCATCCGGTCGGGGAGGACGCAGGAGATCGAGGGCACATCGCAGTCGGAGGCGACCATGATGAGACTCGCGAGACGAACGGGTATCTGCCAGCCTTCGTCGCTCTTGCAGCTCACGCTCACGGCGAACGTGACGGGATCAATCGACTCTATCTTCATGCCTCACCTTTGGTCCTTCCGACGCTCATTGCGACGGAACCGGTTCCTGCCGTTTGCCCGGATCGAGAGGCGCCCGCTCGGCGCTGACCGGCATCGCGCTGACGGCGACGATGGTGAGATCGTCGCTCTGAGGCGTCGTTCCGCGGAAGGCGGCGAGACTCCTCAGAAGCTCGCGCATGAGGTGGCGAGAGCCGTGCGCGGCCTCGCGGGATGTCATTTCCAGAAGCCGCTCGAGCCCGTATTCCTCTCCCACGTCGTTTCGCATCTCGCTCAGGCCGTCGGTGAATTGCACGATGCAGTCACCCGGCTTCACCGTAAGGAGCCGCTCCTCGATATCCCGCGAGAACACCTCGTCGGGGAATATGCCTATCGGTTTCGTTTTGGTACCGGCGGTGGCGACGGCGCGCGCCCCGCCATCATAGATAATGAGGGGCATGTGCCCCGCGTTCGAGTAGAGGAGCTTGCCGTTGCGCATATCGAGCAGTCCGCAGAACATGGTAACGAAAAACTTGCGGTTCATGTCTTCGTGAAGCAGCACGTTGAGGTGGCGCAGGAGCTCCGCCGGACTCTTATGGTTCTGCGCGAGCGCACGCACGAGAATCCGCGTCATCGCCATGACGACGAGGCCCGGGACTCCCTTGCCGGCAACGTCGCCTACGACGATCATGAGCCGCTCCCCGTCAAGCTGGATGAGATCGAAGTAGTCACCGCCCACTTCGTTGGCCGCATGATAGTACGCCTCGACCTCGTAGTTCGCGAGCCGCGGAAGACGAGTCGGCAGGAATGTCTCCTGGATTTCGTGCGCGATCTCGAGTTCCCGCCCGATTCGTTCCTGCTCGACGAGAGCTTTTCGATTGTCTTCGAGGCGCTTCGCCATTCCGTTGAAGGCGCGCGCCAGCGTCTGCAGCTCTTTCACCGACCGCACGTCGATGCGCGTATCGAACCGATCATGTCCGATCGCATCGGCGCCCCTGATGAGCGCCCGGACCGGACGCGCGATATGGAGCGCGAGAAGAAACGAACCGAAGGCGCCGGCGACAAGGGCGATGATGCCGATGCGGATCATTCTTCCCCTGCTGGCGGCTATCGCCGCGTGAACGCCCGCTTTCGAACGCTGGAGGTACACGGAGCCGATCCGTTCGCCCTGGTCGGTTACCGGGACTTTCACCTCGATAAGCTGATCGTTCTGGCGGATTTCCTCCCCCGGCAGCGCGAATCCTGCCCCGGCGACTTCTCTCAAACCGGCGGGCGTCTCGTAGACGCGGTCGATCGAGAGAATGTCGCGGTGCCCCTTGATGACGCCGTTCTTGTCGACGACGACGAGCGAAACGATATCCTTCTCCGCGGCGAGCATGCGCGTGATGAGCGGATGGAGCTCGAACTCGGGATCCTCGTGGAGCAGCGATTTCGAGGAGCTGAGGGCGAGGTTGCGGCCCTGGAGAACGGCCCCCCGAAGCACTTCCGAGAGGAGCATCTGTTTCTCGTTCGTGATAACGGTCAGCGAGAATGCCGCGACGAGGCAGACGACGAGCAAGATGACGAGCGTCGCGATCTGCAGCTTAAGACTCATTGCCTTCATTCGCCCTCACCGACCTTCAGCGGTTCGTAAAGCCTTCGAGCCTCGACAGCTCTTCCTTCGTCTTGTTGATGTAGCGGACCGCCTTCTCGTTATCCGGATCGACTGAAAAGACCCTGTTCCAGACACCGATCGCTTTGTCGTACTCGTGGTTCGAGTAGTGCTCCATCCCGAGGTACTGATAGGCTTTCACGAGGTACTCGGATACGTTCTTGAATTGCGGAGCGGCTCGGTACACGGTTTCCCATTCGCCGATCGCCCGCGAGAAATCGCCGCGCGAGAAGAATTCGATGCCCCGCCCATAGCCCTGGCCCAACCGCGTCAGCTCATCGGCAGACAACACGGGCGCCCGGTCTGCCGCCGCGACCGCGGACTTTTTCGTCCGCTCGGCTTCCTTCTGAAGCCGCGTTATTTCGGCGATCTTCGCCTCGAGGCGAACGTCGGTTACGTTCTTATCGAGCTCGACCGTGAGGAGCTGGATCGCGGCGCCGTAACGCCCCTCGGCGAGGAGGCGATCGGCGTCGGCGAACGCCTTTTCGTACTGTTCCCGAATTTTGCCTTGGGTCCGCGCGAGGTAATCGGCGGCAATGACGTTTCTCGAGTCGATGACCAGAACCTCTTTGAAATAGAGGCCCGCGGCGCTCCAGTTCCGCTCCGTATAGAGATCGATCGCCTTCGCGAGCATTTCCTCTTTCATCCGCTCCTCGTTCGAATATTCCAGCACGAGCTGCTCGCAGCGCCGGATCCGCTCGGCTGAGTCATTCGAAGCGAGGTTCTTCTGCGCATCGCGATACGAAAGGAGCGCCCCGGCGTATTTGCCCGCCGCCATGAGCGAATCGCCGCGCGAAATCGCGAGCGCCGATTTCGCGCGCCGAAGCCCGTCATCCGCCTGCTCGTCCGAAGGCGACCAGAGGAGCACGCGGCTGAAACGATCGATGGCGCCGGCGTAGTCTCCGTTCGACAGGCGCTCCCGGCCTTCGTCAAGAGCCGTCCGAACGGCCTGCCCTTCGTAGCTCGCGATTTGAGCTTCGAGCTCCGTTCTGATCTCTTCTTCGTGGCGCTCCTGCGCCCGCCTGCCTTTCTCGCTTCTCGATGCGCCGAAGCTGAAGGCGAGCGCGAAGAGATGGTTTCCGCCGAGCTCCGTGCTCCGGTACGCGTAATCGAGGACGAAATGCCGGACCGCAAATCCGCATCCGAGAGTCGGATTGCTCCCGTCCCATCCACCCCGCAGCGCGAACATATTTCGAACGCTGTATTCCGCCCCGAGCTGAATCCGGCTGTCGGAAAACCGCGTCTTGTCGGCGTCGACCGCGATCGCGAAACGATCCTGCATCCGGGACGATATCGATCTCCACACCGATAGGCCCGCGCGAACGCCCCGCGGATCGCCCGCTTTTTGTTCGACGAGGCTGATGGCGGGTTCGAGAAGATTCCTGAACGCGACTCCGACGGCGATCCCGTCGACAGCGGGCGAATGAACGGGCATCTCCAGGCCGAGCCCCGCATCGAGCCCGAATCCGTTCGCGCTGTACGCCCCTTGCGTAAAGCGGTCGAGCTTCATAGCGAGCCCCGCGGTGAAGCCCTTGACGATCTGCTGCGCGTATCCGAGGGCGTAGCGCGTCTGGACATTGGTGAGATCGCCTTCGACGAGCATATTCGCGTCATCGCGCTGTTCGATGCCGCCGACGCGCAGCTGTATGGCTCCGAACGAGAGAACTCCGAGATTGAGGAACGGATGCGAGAGCGCGACGGAGGAATAGGTCGTCGATTCGTCGAAGAGGGACGTATGAAACAGGTTGACCTCGTCGCGCTCCACGTTGAAAAGCCCCGCGGGATTCCGGAAAAGCGCATACGAATCGCCCCATACGGACGCAGACGCGCCTCCCATGGCGATGCTTCGGCACCCCGCGCCGAGACCGAAGGGGCTCGTCGCGCCCGCGCCATCATCGATGGCTCGAGCGGGCGCGGCGAACACGCCTCCGGCGAGGAGGGCGAGCGCGACGGCTCCGCGCCTCATACGCTTTCCGGCGTTCGCAGTGCGGGTATTATTGAACAAGGGCGACCTTTCGCTTGAATGTGTAATCCCTGCCGCCCGCCGAGACCTTGAGAACCAGGTAATACACGCCGTTCAAAACCATGTTTCCGTTCCCGTTCTTCCCGTCCCATGACAATTCCTGATGCAGGCCGGCGGCAAAAGACTCGTTATCGACAATCGTCCTGACCGGCTCCCCCGTTATCGTGAACACCCTGACGCTCGCTCTCCCTTTGTCCGGCATGTAGAAGGTGATTGTGGTCTTTCCGCTCCCCGCGACGAACGGATTCGGATAGTTGGAGAAGGCCGTCTCGATGTCTCGCGGAAGAACGGCGGCTTTCCCCGAGTTGAACGGAAACGCTCCCGCGGCCGGCGCGACGGAAACCGGTCCGCCGGTCGCTTCGTCCCGGCAGGAGATCGCCTCGGGAGAGGCGATTCGGAGACTCAACGCCTTTGCGGGCGGATTCGCCGTGGTCGCGATCGCGAGCGTGAATGCGCGTGTTTCATTGTCTCCGATGGAAACCGTGTCGGCGAACGCGACATCGATGCGGTCATCGATGATCCGCCAGGTCGAAGCGATCTCGCCGGATTCGTCATCGATGCGCAGAGCCCCGATGACGAGCGATGGATCGATCACCTGATCGTTTTCATCGAGCACCTCGAGGGTGAAGCCCTCGATGAAAACCCGCGATCCCGAAAACTCGTCCTGACGCGTGAACACCAGCCTCATGCACTCGGTCTCGACCCCGGCGGAGATATTCGCCGGGAGAAGCCCCGTGGCGCCGAACAGCACCTGCCCGGCGGGGAACACGATCGTTCCGAGTCCGCTTACGATCGGGAAGGAACCGATGAGCGGAATGCCGCTCCGGCCATCCGTGGCGTCGACGACGTCGATCCCCGCCGCGTTGACGTGCATCTGGAAGCGCGAGCGGGTCGGCGCCGCGTCGAGATCGAAAAGGACGTCGAGCGTGTCGGCTTCGCCCGGCGGCGTCACGAGCGGCGACGCGAAGGGAAGCGAGATGTCGGAGCCGTGGAGGGCGGTTATATAGACCAGCGCGACGTCCGCGATCCCCTTCCGCACCCTGACGGCGTCGAGAACGGCGATGGGCTCGAGCGGACCGCCGAGCTCGTCGAGGAGACGCACGGTGATTCCGCCGCAGGAGAACGGCGATTCCTGGACGGCGCCGGGATGCGAGAGAATGATTCTGAGCGCGGCCGCGTTCGTCGCTCCCACCGCAATCCGCTCCTCCATGAGCCCCTGCCCCTCGACGGCGACGCTCGCCAGCGGATCGGAGAAAAGCGATATGCCCGTGTTCATCGGAAAACCGGGGAATCCTGCCGCGGCCTGAACTTCGACCGGCTGTCCCGAGTTGGCGTCCCGCGCCGTCATGTCGAGCGAGTCGCGGAGCGAAATCGAGAATCCCGAAGCGACGGGCTCGAACAGGCAATCGACTACCCCCCGGAGCGTCACCGGCACCTGGGCCGCGACGGATATGGCGGGTTGGACCGCGCACCGGATCGAGGCCGAACCGGCGAAGGTCTCGAGATAGGCGTAGGTGTTGCCGCCGGAGCCGGTGAGGCGGAACGCCTTGAACAGATTTCCGGCATCGATCGTATCGCCATCGGCATCCATGGCGGTGAACACAACGTCCGAAACGCTTATGGGAGCCGCTGCTGCTCCGCCTCCATTTTCGAGAATGAGATCGAATACCGCGACATTCTCCTGGCCGGTGTTGACTCGCGCCGGAGCCGTGGGGGAGAACCGCACGAGAAGCGTACCCGCATAATCTCTCAGGGTGACGGCGTTCGTCCGCCAGGGAAATACGCTTCCGGAGAACGGGACGGCGGCGCCGTTGTTGTAATCGACGAGCGCGATAGCTCCTGATGTCGCGATCGCAAGCCTGAAATCGGATGCGGGCGCATCCGTCGCGATATCGACCGAGATTCTGAAAGTTTTTGAATCGCCGGGGAGAAGAACGATCGGTTCGGAAAGCGGGCAGATCACCGAGGGTTGGGCAATCGCCTCCGTCGCAACCGAGCTGAGAACCCGCACTTCGTCCCTGAGCCGCACCCGCGATGCGACGTCCTTGACGCTCAGAGGCGCCCCGGCGCCGTCCGTCATGGACAGCTCGATCGATGTGAACGCGACCGGCGCTCCGTGCCCGGACACGGGATCGTACCCGATGGTCAGCTCGATGAGCGCTATGTCCTCCTGGCCCCGATTGAGGCTCACGGGCGCGCCATCGAGCAGCGTCGCCGTTATGTTCGCGGGAATCTCATCGATGCGAATCGTGTCGGAATACTCGACGCGGCTCGCTTCCGGGCCGGCATCCTGTTTCACCCGTCCGCGGAACACGAGTTGGCCCGCGGACAGCGCCCGGAATATCCACACGAAGCTGCTGTCGCTCTTTCCGGGAAGATCGATGGAGGCGGGCGCGGGGCCCGAAACGATCGAGCAGAGCCCGGTGCCCGCCCAGGTGAAGCTGTCCGGAACGACGCCGAGGAGCGTCGTATCGGCGGCGTTCACCACGTCCAAACGAATCTCGAAAACCTGATCCCGCGTCACCGCCGCCGGCGCTTCGAACGACGCGAACAACGGATCGGTCGATATCTCGATCAGCGCCGTGCTGCATACGCGCTCGTTTATCGGCCCGTCGTTTCCCGACGAGACCTGCAGACCGTTGACCGGCAGGCAGAAATCCACGTTCCGTCCATCTTCCGCGGTCAAGGCGAGATCCGCCGTTACGTGGAGAACAAGCCCCTCGCACGACACCGGTTCCGCGAGCGTGGAAGCCGTTTTCCATGACTGTCCGTTCCAGACGAGAAACGCGACGAATTCGTCCTGGGAATCGAAAGCGAGCGGGGTGCTCCCGGTATCCTTCCAGAGCTTGACATATACTATATCCTGCCCCTGCAAAGCCGATCCCGCATTCTGTACGGAAACAGACTCCAGAATATCCGCTGAAATCCCGTTGCACGGGAGCGCGAAAGAGAGACACGGGACGCCGACCGCCCCGGGCGAGACACGCGTTTCCGGAACGGGAAGCACCCCTATCTGAGCGCTCACCATTCCGTCCGTAACGTCGACGCCGGCCGAATTGAGCGGGAACTCCCCATCGATCTTGGGAGTTTCGAGGAACTCTATCGAGCTCTTATCGGAGATCTGGAAATCGACCCGGACGGAATCGCGGGTCCCGACGAGCGCGATTTCGTATGCGACGAAGAGAAGCGTGCTCCGGTACGGCCTGAGCGTCGCGCGGAGATCGTCGAACACATAGCCCGTTGCGCTCGACTGCGCCACTCCGATAAGGCTGTCGTTCGACGGGTTGAAGAGTCCGTCCTCATCCGAATCGGTGTAGGCCTCGACGTTCACGATCTCTTCGGGTCGCGAGGAGCCGACGCTCAGAAGCGTGAGGGTCTCGAGCGTCTTCGGTTGCTGATAGCTGTTGTAAACGCCGAGAGCGAGATTCAACACGTGCGTATCGCCCGGCCTCACGCGCTTGTTGCCGACGATGCTCGTGAAGAAAGTCACTCGGTCCGGAACGGGAATGGTGATTATCCCCGGTCCGACGATCTCCCGGTCGAGAGGACCGTCGTTGCCCGAGGTTACGGCGATTCCCATGAGAGGGATCGCGAAATTCACCGTTCCTCCCGATTCTACGCTCGGAGGAATATCCATGGTCACGAAGTACCTCGATCCCGGGAGCCCCGCGAGGGGCTCGGAGAGCGCCTGAGCCGCGTAGGTCCTTGCCGCTATACCGATGAATTCGGCGATCGAATCGTCCGCCGCCGGATCGAAGACGCCGTCGCCGTTATCCCGCCAGAGGAGAAGTCGCTTGATGTGCTGCTCCCCTGCCGTGCCGAGATTTGTGACCGTGAGACTTTCCAACGTGTCATGAAGGCACGCATTGCCGGGCATGAGGATATCGAGTACGAGGATGTTCTCCTTCTGTTCGACGATCACGCTGTCGCCATGGGGATAGAGCGTTACCTGGTGCGCGAGGATGCCGTCGGTGACGCCGCCCCCCGCGCTCACGATCGGAAAGTCGGCGTCGAGGCCGAACAGGTCGTCGCGTATCGAGGGGCCGAGTGTGAGACCGATATCGCCCGGCGATTCGAGGCCAACGAGAAGAGTCTCTCCGTCGGCGGTCAGGAAGGAATCGAGGTCGGTCGCGACGAAGAATATCCGCTGCGATCCCGGCGCGATCGCGAGCCGCGTACCGGTGAAGAACGCGGCGCCGCCGCTCCAGGCGGCTTCCGCGACCACCGTGTCGGCGCCCGATTCGAAGCCCGAGTCGCCGTCGTCGGCATACAGCAGGAACGGCTTGCCGGGTTCGCACGTGAAGAGCGTCGAGATCCCCCGCACGCGGAGGGAATCGACGGTCACCCCGCCGAGCGTGTTGTTGTCCACCCTGAGCGCGAGAAGCTCTACGCCTTCGTCCCCCGGATACCGGGCGCCGGAGGGAACGGGGAGGGCGTCGATCGAAACGATCTCCCTGCGCAGCAGCACCTGGCCGGCTCCCGGGGAAACATCGCGGTCGATCGGACCGTCGTTTCGCGACGCATTTTCGATGCCCCCCTCCGGGATTCCAAAACGGCTCTCGAGCGCTGCCGCGGCACCGAAAGCGAAATCCGCGGCGATGAAGAAACGCTGTGGAGCGGAAAGCGCAAGCGACAAGCCCGAGAGCTCGAACCGGTCTCCCGTCGCGGCGAAATCGCCGACGTGAAGATCGGCGAGCGGGGAGAACGATCCGTCCCCGTCATCTTTCCAGAGGGCGAGGCGCTCGACAAGACTGTCGACTTCGCCGTCGCCGAAATTTTTGGTCGATACGGCCGAGAGAACATCCGGCATGTGCCCATTCGCCGGGACGACAAAGGAGAGAACGAGCTGATCCGTATCCCCGAGATAGAGGGTATCGGGGATCGTCTCTTCGACAATGAGCTGAAAAGCCTTGAATCCGTCGATCGCGCACGCGCCGTCGGAGTTCAGCGGCGTTCTGAGGAATTCGACCGGCGCGGCACCGGTAATAAAAACGGAATCCACCGAACCGATCTCCACATCGAGGGAATCTCCGTCGCTCGCGAGGAACGAATCGACGTCGGCGACAACGTAGTAGTAACGGCTCATGCCGGCGGGGATCCACGTGCCGGAGGGTAAGAGAAACCGGGCTTCGCCCGTCTCGAACCGGACCCCCGCGAGGAGAGGATCGGAAGCGGCGAGCGCTCTGCCCGCCGCATCACGACTGCCCGGGGGGCCTTCGGATTCTTTCACGGCCGGATCGATCGCCGATACAAACTCATCGGCTTGGGAATAGAGACGGAGCATGCCGAAATCCGCGTCGTTCATCGGAACTCCGCCGCCGCCCGCCGTCGCATTGGACACGACAAGGCTATCTATGGATACATCTCCCGGCGAATCGTTCGTTACTTCAACCCGGAGGAGCTCGACCGAAGCGTCGCCGGGATAAACGTCCCCCGAGGCCGCCGGACGAGCCGTGAAGAGAAGACGCGGCTTCAATACGATGAGCCGGTTGCTTTCGGAGGCGGTCCACAACTGATTGAACGGCAGAAAGCCGTACGTCCCGGCAAGATCGAACCGAAGATCGACGGTATCCGGAGCGTTGAAATCCTGGGGCACCTGAATCGGAATGAAGGCGATGGGAAAATGTGTCGCCCCGCCGGGCACGATCGTTTCGTTGCGGAGAGTCGCCGTGACGTCATGGGTGCCGTCGGAGAAGGAAACGGTCGACGCCGCGTGCAGCACGATCGCTTGCGACATGGGGTTGTTGAGGTCGATGTGGATCGAAACGTCTTCTTCGCCGGAATAGACGGCTGTCGGGAAGAGCGATCCCGGCTCGTCGATGATATAGACGGGACCCATGAATTGGACCGTATGCGCACCGCTCGAGGCGCAGCTGCGATCGCCGGCATCGCCTCCATCCACGTCGTCATCGCACGCGTGCACCGCATAGACGATCAGATCGCCCCCGCTTCGGGGACCTATCTGCGCGTCGGTCGAATAATAGCCGCCCCCGATCGCGGATAGCGTGATTTCATTCGCGTCGTCGGCGAGGCTTCCGTCGTCGTCCCAAAGGAGATAGACGCCCTGTCCGGACGAGCCGGTGCCGTCGTCGTATACGCCGCTCGGGTCCGAAATCCTGCAGGTAATATTGAAGCTCGACCCGGCGGGCATGATCTCGGGGCTGAATTCGGAGATGACCGGCGGAAGCGAGTCGTCATCGACGAGCCTGAAACGCATGTGAAGCTCGATGTTCGTGGGCTCCGGTTTTCCTTCGAGGTACAAAAATACGTCCGCCGTATCCCCGCTCTTCCAGTCGAGATCGCTCTGGAACCAGATCTCGTAGAAATAGTAACGCTCCTTTTCGCAGCTTCCGGTCAATTCCTCCCAGTTTTTATCGTGATCGATACAGTCGATGAAGGTTCCCGATGGAACCGCGTTCCTGAGGCTTCCGATCTCCGCCGTCTTGCCCTCATCAAGGTTGTGATCCGCAAATGGATCCGACACCATGCTCCACGGCACCCGCGGAGTAAACTTATCCGTCATTCCGATAACGAAATCGATCGGATCCGTATATTCGTTCGCAACGAGCGTGTTCGTGAGGAGAAGCTCCGCAGTACCCGGGATCGGCGCCACCGCCCGTCCGAAGCGCCCCGTCGTTCCCGCGAGTGCGAATAATCCCTTCCCCGTTTCCTTCGGATCGTAATCCCAGTTGGCGAAACAGTTGATCTGGAACACGAGCCGATACAACGCGCCCGCCTCGAACGGGAGGTCCGCGATCGGCGCTCCGGCATTCATGTACGACACCACGTTGAACTGGAAGGTCCCGGTGGGAGTTTGGGCAATGAGGCTGTCGTCCGAGCGTACGGGAGTGAGGCGCGCATCGAATATCGCGGCGAACGCCGAGACGGTCTGGGCGTGCGCGGCCCCCGGCATGAGCCACAACAGGCCGGCGAGAATCGCGAAGGAGACAAGATACCGCCGGAAACGGGAATGGGCGCGCGACGAACCCCTCACGCGCGCGACTCCAGCCCGTGCAAAAAAATCGTGCACAACCGGAATATTCGGCAAGATTGCAGTCAATCGAGGGTCTCCGCTTCTCTTCCGTCCCCGGGGAGGGACGGCACACACAACTCCTTGCCATTATTGATACTAGTTGCAATTCGGAGCTGCAAACGCCACCGCTTGAGGAATGAACAAGCAAGAACTATTCACAACAATGGGAAATCCCGGGAAACGGCGGGAAACGCCCGGGAAGAATGGGCAACCGGAAGGAATGGTTCGCGGGGTGCGCCCGAGGATCATGAGGACGGCTTCACGCGGTAGACGAGAATTCGCCCCCCGCTTCGGCTTTTGAATTCGCCGAGCGCTTCGAGATCGGAAGGCGGATCGTCGAGGATCGCGCGAAGCGTCGGTCTCGCGGCGCGGAAATAGTCTTCGTCGACGACGAGGCGCTCGTACCGATGGAACCTCGCGTAGCGGACGAGCCCCGCCGCGTCGGTCCACGGGATGAAGGTCGCCGTCGGGTTCCCGGCATAGTAGCTGATGGAGCAGCCTGAGTGCGCGAGTATTCGCGGCGCGGGAGATTCGTTCCCGCCTATCCGGCGCCCGATCTCTCTCCACTCGAGCGGTTGGTATTTCCCCATGACGATGTAGCGGTGAACCGTATACGGCACGAGGCTCAGGAATACGAGCGCCGCGAGCGTGGCGGACGCGGCGCGCCTCGCGGAGACCCGCGCGGCGAACCAATCGAGCAGCGCCGCGCATCCCGCGCCGGCCCAGAGAAGATAGACCGGGAGATAGGGCACGAGATACCGAAGCTCGACGCGGAACAGGGGATAGAACACGAACGGGAAAGCGCCGAGCATGAGAATGAGGAGCTCCGCGTCTCGATCCTCCCGGCGCCATCTCCTGCCGAAAATCCCGAGCGGCACAAGGAGGAACAGAATCGGGCCCGACAGGAGGAGCGGAATGATCCCGATCCCGGCAGCCATTTTGCCCGGATACCCGGACGCGATCGCGCCTTTCTGACGCCAGAGTATCTTCAACGCGCTTTCGCCGGCGAGATCGTCGATGCGGCGCGCGGTCCCTTCGTCGTTCAGGCTGTAGACGTACTCCTCGCGTGCGAGATCGTCCTGCCAGATAACCGGGGAGCTCAGATTCACCGCGGCCTTCGAACCGCCCGTCCACTCGCCGGTCGCCGCGCGAAGAAGAAGGAAATAGGGAACCAGCATAACGGCGAACAGGACGATCATCGCGATCGATCGCCGCGTCCTCGCCGCGAACGAAGTCCCGGGTCCGGCGTTTCTTCCGGCCGCGAGCGCGAAGAGGGCGAACAGGGCGAGAATCGCGATAGATTCGGGGCGCACGAGATAGGCGAGCCCGAGCGCCGCTCCCGCCGCGGCCCACGGCCGCGCGCCTCCGCCGTCCATCCCGCGAAGGAACAGGTACAGAGCGCACATGAGCAGCAGAGAATAAAGCGATTCGGTGATCGCGGCGGTCGAGAAGGAAATGAGATTCGGCAGCAGGACGACGAAAAGCCCCGCGAAAACGGCTGCGCGGCTGTCCCGGAGCCTGCGGGCGATCATGAACGACGGGACGACGAGAGCCGCTCCCGAGACGGCGGAAAGCAGCCGCAGTCCCGTTTCCGCGTCGCGCGCGAGCAGACCGAAAGGGATCGCCGCGAAGGGATACAGGAACGACCAGTAATCCGAAACGCCCTCGAGAAAGCTCCCGTGAAGAAAACGAAAGAGGGATTCGGCGTAATGCCCCTCGTCTCCCGTCAGAACGCGGGGCGCGCTCAGGAAAACGAGACGAAAAAGAAGGGCACCCGCGGCGAGGATGCCCATGACGAGATAATCCCTGCCGTTCGGACGGGGAGGAGACGAATCGGCGTTTTACATCTTACCGGGAAACTTTTCCCTCGGCTTCCTTGATGGCCTTCGAGATCCTTACGATGTGCCGGTGCTCTTCCTCGATGATCCGGTCGATCTCGCCTCTGCCGAGACGCTCGTCCGTCATCCCTTTCATCGTCTGAAAGAAAAGGACCGTGTCCTTTTCGAACGTGAGCGCCGACCTGAGCGCCTCGATTTCGTTCCCCGACTTCGCCGCGAGCGCCTCCGCTTCGCGCACGGTATTGAAGAGCCGCGACTTGACGAGCGCGTCGAGGTAGAGATACTCCTCGCTCTCGGGATCGGCTACGGTCGGCAGCGACGTCCTCGGAGGGAGCGCTTCGCGAAGTCCCTTGAAGGTCGCGTAGTGATGCTGCTCCTGCTCCATGAGATCGGCGAAGACCGTCTTGACGCCCGCGCTCTTCGCGAGAGCCTGGGCTTTCCGGTAGTACGCTTCGCCGTTCTTCTCGACGTCCATCGCCATCTCGAACACTTCATCGGCGCTGAATGCAATACCCATCGCGCGCAAACCTCCTTGAATTCATACCGCGCTTACATCTTCTCGAAATCGCTCTTGGGAGCTCCGCAATCGGGGCATACCCAATCGTCGGGAAGCGCCTCGAACGGCGTCCCCGGCTTGACGCCGCTTTCCCGGTCTCCCTTCGCCGGATCGTAGATATAGCCGCATATCGTGCACACCCATTTGTCCATATTCAAGCTCCTTTCGATGCTCTCTCCCGCGCGCCCGCTTCCGCGCCCCGGGAACGTCGCGAGAGCCCATTATCCATGAAATAACGCCGCGTGAAAAGCTTTTTAACGCTTCGGCTCGTACGGGACGAACTTGTCGCTCGACGCTCCGCAGACGGGGCATTTCTCGGGGGGCGCCTCGCCCGTGTGGATATACCCGCACAGCGTGCATTTCCATTTTTTCTTCACGATCTCCTCCTTCGATGCGCGATCAATCCTCGAGGAATTGCGCGGAGTCCATATCGAACCAGTAGAAGTTGCCGGCGAGCGAGCCGCGCTCCGCGAGCAGGAGCTCGTAATGTCCGTGCTCCTCTCCCGAGAGCTGCATGAGGAGCTTCTTGAGCTCGGCGTTATCGACCTTTCCGGCCTCGCGCGCGTAAAACTCCTCGGCCTTCATCTCGGCGTTGATGGCGATGTCGATGGCTTCCATCGCGCCGGTCTTCTCGCCGACGTGCACGCCCTTGATCTCGGCGCCGTCGAGCTCCTTCTTATCGGCGACGAATTTCGCTTCGAAGAGCTTCAGGTACCAGCCCTCGAGCTTGACGCGGTGCCCTTCCTCATCCGCCGAGAGCCGGCCGAACCTCTCGCTTCCCTCGGGGTTCTTGATCGCATCGGCGATCTGACGATAGAAGTTCCGCGCCCCGATCTCCCGATAGATCGCCCCCGCGAGAACGTGCTTGAAATCCTCTTCTTTCTGCTTCATGGCTCACGCCCCTTTCGATAACGCTCCGAGCATCGGAAATCTCGTTGGAGAATGATACCCGACCCGAGAGCGCCCTATGCGGTGTCCTTCGCCGCGTGGTACCGCGCGTAGGTGAGCGGCTCGTCGTCTTTGAAAAGCGCCCCTCCCACGACGTCCCCGACGAAGATACTGTGCGTTCCCGCGTCAAGCTTCCGGTCCTTGACGAGTGTGCACTCGAGATATCCGATCGCACCCTCGAGGATCGGACATCCCGTACGTCCGGTCCGCACCGGGACGCCCTTGAATTTGTCGAAATCGCGGCCCGAGCGATATCCGAAACGCCGGACGAGCCGCATATCCTCGTTCCCGAGAATCGAGGCCGCGAAGGCTCCGCTCGTCTCGATGAATTCATGCGTTAGATTCTTATGGTTGATTCCGATCGCGATCCGGGGCGGATCGCTCGTGATCTGGAAAACGGTGTTGCAGATCTGACCGTTGATCCGCTCCCCCGAGATCGAGGACACGACATAGAGCCCGTAGCTCACCTTCCAGCATGCCTTGATGACGCCTTCGGTCTCTTCGGGGGGAAAGAGGAACTCGTGCTCGGCCTTGAAGGCCTCGCGCGGGGCGTTGCATTTGGGACATGCATCCGGAGGAAACAATCCGACTGCCACGTGTCCGCAGACGGAGCACTTCCAGCCCTGAGCTATCAACCGGGCTCCTCCCTATCTGCAGTGCGTGCAGGTGCCCTTGAACACCACGCCGATGTTGTCGATCAGGAATCCCTCGATCTCCGTGCGGGGAACGACGACGTCGTTCCGTCCCTCCATCATGATATCATAGATCGTTTCGCACGACTTGCAGTAGCAGTGGATGTGAGGATCGGTATTCGGATCGTAGTTGAGGTAGCCGTCGAATATGTGGAGCGACCGCACCTCGTCGATCTTCTCGAGCATGCTGAGCGTGTTGTACACGGTCGAAAACGAAAGGGTCGGATAGCGGCGCCGCAGCTCCTTGTGGATCTTGAGCGCGGAAGGGTGCTCGGTATTTCCGAGCATGTACCTTATCACCGCGAGCCTCTGGGGCGTCAACTTGAATCCCTCGCTGCGGAGTTTCTGAATCGTTTCCTCGAATGAGATCATAGGGTCTGCCTCCTACGAATCTAGCAACTCCTTGATATTACTAGGAATTGCTTCCGAAGTCAATAATTATTCCTAACAAAATCATAATACAAATAGACTCTCCCCCGCCGAATAATTCTTCGAGCCCGCGATAATCACCCTGACCGCTCTATTCTCCGATCCGGTCTTCTCTTTCAAGATACATAGGGCAGAGTTTTTTTAAAAGGCATTTTTCGCACCGGGGCTTCTTCCGGCAGATCAGCTTCCCGTGCTCGACGATCAGGGCATGATACTCCTTGTACACGAATACGCGCCGAGGAAGGTTTCGCTCGAACCGGTCCCTGATCTCGTCGTACGGCGCCTTGGGATCCACGAGGCCGAGACGCCCGAAGAGGCGCCGCGTATAGGCGTCGACGATGAAGAATGGCGCGCCGAACGCGTAGAGCATGATCGAATCGGCCGTCTCCGGGCCGACGCCGTCGAGCGCGAGCAGCTCCTCGCGCGTCCCTTTCCGGTTTGCGCGGAACCAGGCGGCGATCGTCTTGAGCCGCTTCGCCTTCTGATTGTAATAGCCGGCGGAACGTATCGCGCCGGCGAGCGATTGAACGTCCATGCGCTCGATCGCACCGGGGCTCGCCGCGCCGAGCAGGTTCAGTCTCTCGATGGCGCGCGCCGCGTTCGTCCACGCGGTGTTCTGGGTGAGAATAGCGCCGACGGCGACTTCGAACCGTTGCATATCGCTTCGCGGCCCCCCCGTGTAGAGGGGTTTCGTTCCGCCGGGAGGCGTGACGGGCCACCATCGACGGGGCCCGTGCGCGCGACGCAGGAGCTCGTACACCTCCATGAAACGACGGTCCATGGGGGCGGAGTATAGCACGAGCGCGGGCGGGAGAAAACGTTTGACGCGCGCGCGACCGGCCCTTATCATTGTGTTACGAATTTCGCAATTGATAACACGATTCGGAAGGAACGCGATGCACATCCCCGACGGGTACCTGTCGCCTCAAAGCGCCGGGATTTTCTACCTCATTTCGGCGCCCCTGTGGGCGCTCTCCCTGCGCAGCGTCCGGCGCCGCCTTCATCAGCGCCGCGTGGCGCTGCTTTCGCTCCTCTCCGCGTTCTCGTTTCTCGTCATGATGTTCAATATCCCGCTCCCCGGGGGAACGACGGGGCACGCGACGGGGGGCGTCCTCATCGCGATCCTCGTCGGTCCGTGGGCGGCGCTCATGGCGATGACGCTCGCGCTCGGGGTGCAGGCGCTCTTTTTCGGCGACGGAGGTCTCCTCGCCCTCGGCGCGAACGCGTTCAATATCGGCTTCGTCATGCCGTTCGCGGGGTATCTCGTCTTCAGGCTGCTCAAGGGCGCGGCCGGCCCCGGGGACCGGCGTTTCGCCATCGCCGGCGCGGCGGGAGGCTATGTCGGGATAAATGTCGCGGCGCTTTTCGTCGCGATCGAGCTCGGCCTTCAGCCGATCCTCCACCATCTTCCGGACGGGACGCCGCTGTACGCTCCCTTCGCGCTCGGCGTGACGATTCCCGCGATGGTGCTGCCGCACCTCGTGATCGCCGGCGCCGCCGAGGCGATCCTCACCGGAGGAGTCGTGGCGTTTCTCGGCACATACCACCCGGAGCTTTTCGAGAAAGGATCGCTCACCCCGCGATGAAATACAGAAAAGGATGGATCGTGCTCCTCGCGCTGGCGATTCTCACGCCGCTCGGCATCATCGCCGCGGGGGGCGCCTGGGGCGAATGGGATCTCGACGGCGTCAAGGAACACGCCGGATTCGTGCCCGAGGGAATGCGCGCGAGCACGGAGGGCACAACCGAGAGCCCCCTCGCGGAATACACCGTTCCCGGTCTGGACAAGGGTTTCTTTCACCAGGGGCTCGGCACGATCGTCGCGGCGATACTCGGAGCGGGGATCACCGCGCTCATCGCTTTCGCCGTCGCGCGGATTGCGAAGCATGGCGGGATTTCTTGAAAAGAACGCGACCGCGGCGGCCCGGGCGATCGAGCGATCGGTCGTAAACGAAACCTGGTGCCGCGAGCGGGGATTTCTCCAGGCGATCGATCCGAGGGCCAAGATCGTGGCGCTCGCCGCGCTCACTCTCGCATGCTCCCTCACGAACAGCGCGATCGTTCTCGCGGGCCTCTACGCGCTCGCGACGCTGCTCGCGTATCTCTCGAAGATCGCGGTGGGCGATTTCACAAAGCGGATCTGGGTCTTCGTCCCGCTCTTCACGGCGTTCATCGCGATACCCGCGCTCTTTCTCACGCCGGGCGCGCGCATCGCGTCACTCGGGCCGTTCGCCATAACTGACACGGGGCTGCGCGCGGCGATCACCCTCGTCCTGCGCGTCTCGGCGTCGGTTTCGTTCTCCATCCTTCTCGTCCTCACGACGCCGTGGCACCGCCTGCTCGACGCTCTCCGGAGCCTGAGGCTCCCCGGGATCGTCGTATCGCTTCTGTCCCTCTCGTACCGGTACCTGCTGCTCCTCCTGCGGACGCTCTCCGAGCTCTTCATGGCGCGCAGAAGCAGGGTGATCGCGGCTCTCCCGTTCCGGCAGGAGACGGCGTTCATATCGCGCAGCACGGGATATCTGTTTCTCAAATCGCTCCATCTCGCGGAAGGAGTCCACATGGCGATGACGTCACGGGGTTGGGAAGAGGAAGCCCCCACTGAAGGAAATATCCCCGGGAGAATCGGTGCCGCGGAGCCCGCGCCGGCGAACATCTTCGAGCTCAGGAACATCCGGTACGACTATCCGGGCAACATCCTCGGGCTCTCGATCGAGAGCCTCGACATACCGCGCGGGCGCTGCACAATCCTCCTCGGCGGCAACGGTTCGGGCAAATCGACGCTCCTCAAGGTCCTCGACGGTCTCGTCTATCCCCAAACCGGCTCCGCGGCGGCCTTCGGCCGGCCGCTCTCCGAGAAGGCGCTCGACGACGGCGCGTTCAGGAGATTCTTCAGGAGCACGGTCGGGCTCGTCTTCCAGGACGCCGACCTGCAGTGCTTCTCCCCGACCGTGCGGGAGGAGCTCGCCTTCGGCCCGCGCCAGATGGGTTTCGACGAGA
>JBFYZM010000100.1:0-2928 GCA_041309505.1 Candidatus Krumholzibacteriota bacterium | reverse complement strand
ATATACGCGCTCATGGACGTTTCCGCGGCGATCCGGCCTCTGACCTTCTCCGCCGCCGCGCGATCGCCCGACGCGAAAACCTGAATGCGATATCCGACGTCGTACCGCTGCGTCGGCGACTCATCCACCGCGACATCCTGCACGCTGATCGTATCCGGCCTGACCGGCTCCAGCCTCTCGATGAGCTGCGCCGGCCGCTGAGCGCTCTTCTCGGGCATCTCATCCTCGATGTCGTACGAGGCCTGCGCCGCGGCAGCGGAATCCCGCGCAGCCGCGACGGTCTTCGCCCTGCCCGCGGCATCCCGATCCGCCGCCGATCCGCGCGTTCCCCCCGCCATTTCCCTCGGGGCGCATCCGGCCAGAAGCGAAACGAGGACGAACGTCCCCGCCGCCCCCCCCGCGACGCATATCGATGCGATTCGCCCTGTCATACCCATGCCTCCCGTCGTACTGCACGCGGCGTGCCCGATTCCGCCCTAACTAACAGCAAAAAGCCGGAAGTGTCAATAAAAATTGCCGTTCGCCCGGGGTGGGGGGCGACGCGATCAATGCGCGTTCCGGCGGCCCTTCACGAGCCGCAGGTAGAGCGACTCGACTTCGTTCGTCGCCCGATCCCAGGTGTATCGGGATGCGACCCGCTCCCGCGCGGCCGCCCCCATTCGCCGCCGCTCCGCGTCATCCATCGCGAGCATCCGCGCCAGCGCGCGGGAAAGATCCGCCGCGTTTTCGCGCGAGAAGGTCTCTGCGATGCCGCCGGACACCTCGAGATTCTCCGGGATGTCGCTCACGAGCACCGGTCGGGAGTAGCTCATCGCCTCGATGAGCGAAATCGGAAGTCCCTCCACCGTCGACGGAAGGACATAGAAAGCGCAATGCGCGTAGAGCTCGTCGAGGAGCGCTCCCGAAACATATCCGGGAAATACGACGCGCGGATCCGCCATTCGCTTGAGACGCCTTTCGTAGCTCTCCTCGAAACGGGCGTCTCCCGCGATGACGAGCCGGTATTCCGTCGGCAGGTCCCTGAACGCCTCCAGCAGCGTATGGAATCCGCGCTCGACGATGAACCTCCCGACAGCGAGGATATACCTTCCGCTCGCGATTCCGAGCGCCCCGGCCGCGTCGAAAGGAGGCGCCTCCCGCAGATCCGCTCCGTTCGGGATATAGGCGACGGGGCGGCCGTACCTCTCTTCGAGCTCCGCGGCCATGATCCGGGAAACGGCGATCGCCGCGTGCGTCCGGAGGACCGCGGTCCTCTCGCCGAGGCGCAGGAGCGCGCGCGCCGCCGGCCCCCATTTCGACTGTCGATAATCGCTCGCGTGGATCGTGGCGACCGTCGTTATCCCTCGCGCCGCCGGGATCCACGAGAACAGGGACGGCCCGACGCCGTGGTAATGGACGACGTCGAACGGCTCGGCGAGAACGCGAAGCGTTGCGGCGAGGGTGTTCGAAGCCGTTTCGAGGTTCTTCGTCGGAATCGACGGGAGGACGCGGATTTGCATCCCGCGGTGCTCCCCTCCCGCGCTGAAGGGCTTTCGCCCGAAAACCGTGATCTCGTGGCCCCGCGCCGCGAGTCGCGTGCCGATCTCGGCGACGTGCCGCTCGATACCGCCGTACACGAGCGGTAATCCGCGCGATCCGATCATCGCGATCCTGAGACGTTCTTCGCCGAGCTTCCGACCCGGCATTTCCGCCTCCACCGGCATCAGCCCACCTTTTTCCCGGCCGCGATTTTCATCCAGTTGACGAGAATCCACATCCCGGGCTCGTGAGGCCTGCGCATCATCGACGTGCGCGCGGTGCAGATCATCCAGCAGGGCTGCCGGCAGAGGTCCACGTCGCGACGCACCCCCTCCGCCGCAGCTCCTCCCCAAATCTGATCGAATGCCTGCGCTCGGATATCCCCCATCGCCCTGCTGAGCGTGAGGCACGGATAGACGATCCCGGCCGGATCCATGAAGAACGAATCGCGCCCCGCGCGGCACGGCAGAATGCGTTCCTTCGACACGTTGTACGCGAGAACGCCCGAGTAGAAATAGGCCCGCAGCCATCGCTTCGGGCTGAGGCTCAACAGCTCCTTGCGCATCACGTATCTGAGCTCGGCGGAGAGATCGATCGGATCGACCGTCTGGTTTTCCGCGGTCGAGAAATAGAAGTCCGAGTTCTGCGCGACCGACGTCGTGAACTGAAATCCGAACTGCCGGGAGAGATCGTAAACGGCGCCGAGATGTTTCACGTTGCTTCGCTGGGCGGTGAACGCCACGCGGACGTTCCGGAAACCGATCGTGCGCAGCTGCTTCAGCGTCTCGACGACCTTGTCGAATCCTCCCGGAATGCCCCGTATCTCGTCGTGCTTCTCCCCGATTCCGTCGAGAGATACCGCGATACCGACGTTTTTCCCGATCTTCAGGAGTCCCGGCGCCGCGTGCGCGATCCGTCGCCGCTCGAATCCGTTCGTCGAGATCACGATCCGCGGATGACCGCAGTGTTCGTCCAGGACGCGCACGATCTCGACGAGATCGTCGCGCAGGAACGGCTCTCCCCCGGTGATGTTGACGTCCCGCAGGGTGCGGGGCAGTTTCCGGAAGCGCTCCGGCTCGAGCTCGTCCCCCGGCGGGAGCTGCCATATATTGCACATGTTGCACCGGGAATCGCACCGGTACGTGACCGCGACGACCGCATCTACCGGCATTGACATACGAATCCTCTCATCCTGTTTTCCCGAGAGCCTCGCCGAACATCTCCGCGTACCGCCCGACCATTCCCTCTACGGTGAAATCTCGAACGACCCGTTCGCGTCCCTTGATCCCCATCCGCCTTCCCGCGTCCGGCGCGTCCGCGAGGGCTCTGAGCGCCCCGGCGAGCGCCTCGACGTCTCCCGACGGTATAATGCGCCCCTCCTCGCCGTCCACGATCATCTCGCGCACCGCG
>JBFYZM010000099.1:0-5249 GCA_041309505.1 Candidatus Krumholzibacteriota bacterium | reverse complement strand
GCCACGATGCTTTCCGTCGAGGCGGATTCGATTCCCGAGATAGAGGGCCTCACGGCGCGCATGAAGGAGAACGGGTACGGCGTTCTCGAGGCGACCAAAACGACTTCGAAGCAAGCGTCGTTCAGAATCCCGCTCCTCGGCGCCGAAACGAAGGTCGCCGACGCGCTCAAGGCGGAGCTCGTGAAGGATTTCCCCGAGCGAACGATCGAAATCCGCCGGACCGAAACCATCGGTCCCAAGGTCGGCAAGGAGCTTCAGAGCAAGGCCTGGGCGGCCATCATCGTATCCCTGTTCGGCATCCTCGTGTACGTCTCGTGGCGGTTCGAGCTCAAGTTCGCCGTGGGGGCAGTCCTCTCCCTCGCTCATGACGTCCTCGTAACGGTCGGGCTCTTTTCGATCTTCAACCGCGAGATCTCCCTCTTTGTCGTCGCGGCGCTTCTCACGATCGTCGGCTACTCGATCAACGACACGATCGTCGTATACGACCGGATTCGCGAGAATTTCGGACTTCGCCGCCGCGAGAGCTACGAGGGGATGCTCAACGTCTCCATCAACGAGACGCTGAGCCGGACGATCATCACCGTGATCACCGTGTTCATCGTGACGATGTTCCTCCTCTTCATGGGGGGAGAGTTCGTGCGCGATTTCGCGTTCGCGATGACGATCGGCCTCGTCACGGGAACGTACTCGTCCGTATTCGTGGCGAGCGCGCTCGTGGTCGAATGGCAGAACCGGATCACCAATCGCCGGAAAGCGGCGCGGCCCGCCGCCTGATACGGGTAATCAAATCGACGAAAGTGGCTTCTTTCGACGCGGGGCGCCTCTCGTGAGGCCGCGCCGCGCGCGGAGGGTTCGCCGATGGAATCGGTGCTTCAGCACGCGGGGCTCCTCGTCCTGTACGCCGTGCTCTTTCTCCTGAACCTTCTCGTCTTCGCGGGCGTGCCGGGAAGCTGGATAACGCTCGCCGCGATCACCGTCTACGCCGCCGCGACCCGTTTCTCGACCGTCGGCTGGAAGATGCTGCTCGTCATGGCCGGGATCGCCGCTGCGGGGGAGATAGCGGAATCGCTCCTCGGCACCCTGTACGTCGCGCGCAAGGGAGCGACGAGATGGGGCGTGCTCGGAGGGTTCGTCGGGGGCCTCGCCGGCGCCGCTGTCGGGACCGCGATCGTCCCGATCGCCGGGAGCGTTCTGTTCGGCTTTCTCGGCGCCTTCCTCGGGGCGGTCGGGAGCGAGTACGCCTATTACCGGTCGCTCGACCGGGCGCTCCGCACCGGTTTCTTCGCATTCATCGGGAAGCTGCTCGCCATGCTCGCGAAGTTCGCGCTCGCCCTCGTCATCTTCGCCCTTTTCGTTTACCGAACGTGGCCTTGAGCCCCGAGCGTCCGCTTTTGTGGACGCCATTCCCCAAAAGTGGACACATCGAAGCTGCGCGATCATAGCTAACTCCTTTATTAGCAATAAAATAATGTGGCATAGGCTATGCGATAAATTGTCATGGCCAATACCGCCCCGAGGATGGATTCCGCTCCTCCGGGGCATCCGGGGCGAAAAAAGGGAAGGTCCCATGCGGCTCTCTCGCGCATTCAGCATAACCGTAACGCTCCTTGCCGTTCTCCTTGTCGCGGGCTCCTCGATATCGGCGCAGGATCTCCGGAAGCGCGAGGCCCTTCAGGATATCGAAATCGACGAGGCGCCGCTCATGGTTTTCAGGAACATCGAGAAGGCCTGGCAGGCCGGCAACGCCCAGGCGCTCTCCGCTCTCCTGAGCGAATCGCGCGTCTTCATGGAGATTCGCGGCATCGACCGGCGGGGCGGGTATTTCACGAAGCCGCAGGTACTGTATATCTTCAAGGATCTGTTCGTCACGACGAAGCAGACCTCGTTCTCATTCGTGAAGTTCCACAATCTCGAGAAGCAGGACAGCAGGATCTACGGGATGGCCCTGAGGAGCTACAAGATCAACAGAAGCGGCGGGCTCTACACGGATAAGGTGTACGTCACTCTCGTCAAAGAGGGTTCGCGGTGGGCGGTGGCGGAAATCAAGTCTACATGGTAACGTGCGCTGATTGCGGAGCCTTGAAGCCGTGCGGCAGGATAAGGAACATAGAATATTTCAACTGGTCCTCTGGGCCTTCCTCCTCGGGTCGCTGACCTTCTTCATCGCGCGCCTGTCGTACGGCAGGCTGTTTATCCCCGCCACGATCTGGTACATGTTCCTCTTTCTCGACATCGGGTTCATCGTCTTCACGTTCGTTCCCCACGCCGGCCTCGGCGTTCCCGGGGTGCCGGGCAGGCACGAAGAAACGATCGAAAAACACAGATGGTATCCGCGGCATCTCGCCGAGATCATCGACGGGAGGGAGGGCGAAAAACCGGCGCGGCCCGAGGGCGGCGTGTATCCCCCGGCGCGCGCGGTCGCCCCGGTGCCGCTCGTGCCCCTCGTGCTTCTCGGCGCGTGTCTCGTGCTGACCTACCCGGGAGTTCCCGCCGAGAAGGAATGGCGGGCGCGGGAAGCGGTGCGCGTTCGCGGTGTGTACGACGACGCGGCGCGCGAGCTCGCGAACCTCGAGGGCCTCGCCGTGAATCTCGGCGAAACGGCGGCTTCGCGGATCAACTGGAGCGCCGTCGCGAGCGCGGATCGCGAGGATCGATCGATCCTCGTCCGAAGCGCCGACTCGCTGGCGAAATCGGCGGATCTCGGAGACGCGCCGTTCCATGAGGTGGGATTGCAGATTCTCTCGCGCACGGGCGAGCGGATCGCGTGGGGAGGCTCGCCGCGGTATCTCGCGAAGGAGCGGACCGGCGCGCCCTCGGGCACGCTCGTGTTCACGAGCAGGGCGCCGCTCCATACGCTTCTCGTGTGCGAAGTGCGGGACCCCGCGCGCGGCAGCGTCGTCGTCGACATTCCGCTCGAAGTCAACTACCGGATCAATAACCGGTTCCTGCGAAGCACGAGTCTCGGCGAGGCGCTCTCGAAGCGCTACGGGGACGAGGTCGAGTTCACGTTCTCGGTAGGAGAGCGCCGGGGGGGCATCGGATGGAACAACCCCGGGCTCGCGAAAAAAGGCGTCAGAATTCTCTCCGGACCGAACGTCGGAGTCCGGGCGATCGGCGTCGTGCATGCGTCGACAGGGCCGCCGCTCGCGCGGCTCGAGGTGTTGGGCGATCCGTACGCGGCGGTCCTGCGGGAATCGGAAGCGCGGAAAGCCGGATGGGCCGGTCTTCTTCTCTCGATCGCCGCCATCGTCGTCGCGGTGTGGATATTCAAGAGCTACTTCAGGCGCGGCGCCGTCGAGGGCGCGCGGAGCGCAATCCTACTGCGAAGGATCGCCGCGCTCGCCGTGTCTCTTGCCGGCATCCGCATGCTCCTCGTCAGGCTCGATATACCCGGCGGTCTCGTCGGGACGCCCGTGTTCTCTCCGTCCCTCTTCGCCGACACGTTCCCCGGCGGAATCATGCGCAGCGCGGGGGATTTTCTCGTCTCGGCGGTTTTCGCGCTCGTTTTCGTGTTCGGCTCGATCAAGGCGTTTCGAACGTACTACGGGGGTCACCTCGAGAGGCCGCTCGCCGCGGGAGGCGCTTTTGCCCCCGCGCGCTTCGTCGCGAAAGCGGCGCTTCTTTTCGGCGCGCTCGAGGGCGCGATCGCGATTTCCTCGAATATGATTTCGCGCACGACCGTCAACGCGCTTCCCCGGCTCGTCGGGCTCGACGTGAATCTTCTCGACGTGCCGGTGATCGTCCTGCACCTCTCGCTCCTCTTTATGACGGCGGCGGTTTTCATCGCGGCGCTCTTTGTCGCGCGTCTCGCGCTCGTGTGGGGAAGCGGACGGATCGTCGAAGGGGGCGCGGCCTCCGCGCTCGCGATCGCCGGCCTCGCCGCCCTGAACGCCGGACACATGGGGATCCTCTGCGCCGCGGCGGGACTTCTCGCGCTCTCGTTCAGGATATTTCCGCTTCTCAAGAAGGAAGAAGTCGTCTCGGTCATCTTCGCGTCCTTCTTCCTCGTGCTCGTTTCCTCGCTCGCCGTGTACGCGGTCGCGAGCGAGCGGTACGCCGACCTGCGGAAGGGATACGTTCTCGAAAAGATCCGGGAGTTCAACAAACCGGAAGACAACTGGATGCAGGTGTATCTTCCCGATATCTGCGCGGAGATATCGAACGATCCGTCGATGCCGTCCCGTGTCGTTTCGCGGGAAGCCTCGGCCGCGTTCGAGATCTGGGCTCAGAGCAGCTTGAGCAGGGGCGGCCTGTCGTGCGTTTTCGAGGTGTACGACGCCCGCGGCGCCAAGCTGTCGCGATTCGCCGTGGGGATGCCATTCGAGATTCCGCGCGAGGCTCCGGATCGGGAGCGCTTCGGCCTGGGGCCGTTCGTGCAACCGTTCCGCGCGGAAACGCGCGGCGGAGACGTGTTCTACTACGCCGGCTACGCGCCGATCTTCCATGCGCGCGGCGAGCTTCTCGGATGGGTCGAGATCACGATTCCGTATTTCTTCGAGAATCCGGAGCTGCTCGCCCGCACGGGCCGCATGGCGCCCGAGATTCTGCAGAATATCGATCCGGGCGGCGAGCGGCGGCGCGATATGCCCGAGAAGCTTCTCGTCGCGCGTCTCGCGGGGGGCGGCGTGGTCGCCTCGTCGGAGAGCGGATTGCGGAAGGGGACCGTTCCCGCGGCGCGCGCGGGAGATTGGTTCGCGCTCGTCGTGGGGAACGAGCGGTACGACAGCATCGTCGAGCTCGGCGCGAACGACGCGGGTTACCTCGTCGGCTATCGCGTCGCGGGCCGTCTCGAGAATCTCCTCCAGTGGGCGACGATCGTTTCGCTCGACGTTCTTCTGACGATCCTCTCGCTCGTCGTCATGTTCGCGGTGAAACGCCTGCCCGTGCTCAAGGGCGTCGTGCCGGACGTTTCTCCGGGACGGGGCCCGGGGTTCAGGCAGAAGGTGATGCTCTCGTTCCTCGTCGTATCGATTCTGCCGGTCGTGATCCTCGGGACGTTCTCGAGCCAGCTGATCGCGCGGCGCTACCGCGCCGAAGAGGAGAACAGGGCCCTGCTGCGCGCGCAAGCGGCCGTTTCTCTCATCGAGCATTCGATACGAACCGAAGCGGCCTCCCTCGCGGGCGGCCAGTACATCGGCGAGCTGCTCGCCGGGGAGGGGATGAACGGGACGCCTCCCGACGCGGGAATCGACACGCGGCGCTTCACGCTGATCGGCTCGGACGGCGAGGCGATATTCGGCGGCGCGGCG